>JBPCJB010000274.1:0-5055 GCA_051005735.1 Gaiellaceae bacterium
GCACATCAAACGCGGAGATCACCTGCGTCTGTACCGGTTCTCACCCAACGACTACCTCGAGCTCGGCGCCGTCTTCAACGGGCCACATCCCGAAACAGGCGAGGAGCTGATCGTGGTCGATGACCCGCCCGAAGGAGTGCCCGCACACGACCTGCCCTCGCAGCCGGCGGTCTTCGCTCCCGACTACGCCCCCGACGAGATCGCAAAAATCGCGGAGAAGCTCCGCACACAAGCCGGCCTCTCCAAAGCCCCGACCTGGGATGTCGCCAGCTCGAGCGGCTCGAAGCCTCCGGCGCGCCGCACGAAGCGGACATCGGCCGTGGCAAGAAGAGCCTAGGTTCACGTGCCCGGACGGCTACCACGTGCGCTGTTCGGCGGCAGGAACTACAAGGGCGGCCGCGTGCAGGTGTACGGATGCGCTCCTGGTTGCTTGCTCGCGTCGCTCGCGGTCTCGATCCTGTTGACGATCGCCGTCAACCTCTTGATTCGCCTGTTCTAGACGTGCCCGTCGTCTGGCTCGCAGCCAGAAAGGCGGATGCGGCGGCCTCCCCGGCCGCGAAGCTCTTCTCGGCGAGCCAGCCGCCGTCGACGGTGAGCGCGATGCCGTTCACGTAGGCGGACTGGTCACTCGCAAGGTAGAGCGCCGCGTCGGCGACGTCGGCCGCGATCCCGACACGACCCTGCGGCACGACCGTGCGCAGCCCTTCCTCGAACGCATCCTCCTCGAAGTACTGCTCGGTCAACGGCGTCCGGATCAGACCGGGGCAGATCGCATTGACACGAATCCCCGCCGGGCCTAGGTCACGCGCCAGGCTCTTCGTCAGACCGACCACCCCGTGCTTGGCCGCCGTGTAGGCAGGCCTCCGAGCGAGCCCGATCAGGCCGCCGACCGAGGAGATGTTGACGATCGCGCCACCACCACCTTCACGCATTCGTCGCGCGGCGGCCTGACAGCAGTAGAACGTGCCGCTCAGGTTGACGGCGATCACGTTGTCCCATTCCTCGGTCGGCATCGTGTAGATGTCTCCGATCTCGCGGACGCCGGCGCTACAGACGAGCACGTCGATCCGCCCCTCCGCCGCCATGACCTGGTCGACAGCGCGTTCGACGTCCTCAGGGACGCGGACGTCGCCGCGGATCGCCACCTCGCCGGCGCGGTCGAAACCGGTGACGCGGGCGCCTTCGCTCGCGAAGCGCTCTGCGATCTCGCGGCCGATCCCGCTCGCAGCTCCCGTGACCAGCGCAACCCGGTTCTTCAGCATCCAAGCCCTCCTTCGCAGTACGTTAGCCCCGTGAGCACGTGGACGATCGCCGGGGCGCGTCACGCGGGGATCACCGTCTCAGACCTCGACCGCTCGCTCGAGTTCTACTGCGAGCTGCTCGGTCTGGAGCTCCTCTGGCGGCGGCTCTACGAGGAGCCGGAGATCATGCGGATCGTCGGCGTTCCCGAGGCGACGGGGCTCGAGATCGCGATGCTTCGCGTGCCGGGGAGCGGGAGCGAGCTCGAGGTCGAGCTGATCGAATACCGGGGCTGCGAGCGGCACTCGGGCAGCTCCCGGCCGTGCGACTACGGCACGGGCCATTTTTGCGTCTACGTGACGGGAATCGACGCGCTCTGGGAGGAGTTGCGAGCGCGAGGTGTCTCGTTCCGCTCGGACGGGCCCGTGGAGATGAGCGCGGGCGCCAACGCGGGCGGCAAGAGCCTCTACGCACTCGACCCGGACGGCTACATCTTCGAGCTCCACCAGCGGCCGGCTTGGTGAGCGTCGAGGCGACTGTCGTCGCGAATCGCCCGGCCGACCGTCCGCCGCTTCTCGAGCAGTACCGCCTGCTGGCGTTGATCCGCCGCTTCGAGGATCGAGCCGCGGAGCTCTTTCAGCAGGGTGTCATCTTCGGAACCGCGCACAGCTGCGTCGGGCAGGAGGCGATCGCCGTCGGCGCGGCCGGCGTCATGCGCGAGACCGACTACCTCGTCGGCCACCACCGCTCGCACGGCCATCTGATCGCGGCGGGAGCAGACCTCCGCCGGATGATGGCGGAGATGTTCGGGAAGCGAACCGGCTACTGCAAGGGGCTCGGCGGCTCGATGCACATCGCAGACCTCTCGCTCGACATTCTCGGCTGCAACGGGATCGTCGGCGCCGGGATCCCCCACGCCTGCGGAGCGGCCCTGACCGCGAAGCTCCGGGCGACGGGGCAGGCGGCGGTGGCCTTCTTCGGCGACGGGGCGGCCGGTCAGGGCGCGGCGCACGAGGGGATGAACCTCGCCGCCACCTGGGCGCTCCCGGTCGTCTTCATCTGCGAGAACAACCAGTTCGCGCTCTCGGCCGACTGGCGGGCGCAGCGCGCTGTCGAGGATCTCGCCGACCGTGCGGTCGGCTACGGGATGCCGGGCGAGATCGTGGACGGGAACGACGTGCTCGCCGTCGAGGACGCGGTGGCGCGCGCGCTCACGCGGGCTCGGGAAGGCGCCGGCCCGACGTTCCTGGAGATGAAGACGTTCCGGCGGATGCAGCACTCGATGCGCGCGAACCTTCCGGACGTCCGCGACCCGGCGCTCGTCGAGGAGTGGGAGGCGAAGGATCCACTCCCGCGCTTCGAGCGGTTGCTTCGAGGCCTCGGTGAGCTGGACGACGACCGTGTCGAGGGCCTCCTCCGCGAGGTCGCGCGCGATGTAGAGCTCGCGATCGGGCTCGCGCTCGCCGACGAGGACGCGAGCACCGACGACCTCCTTCCCGCCGTGCTCGGCCCGCAGCGGGGCTATCAGGTGCCCGCCGCAGAGACAGAGCGGAAGCTCGGCTTCGTCGCCGCCGTGCGCGAGGCGCTCGACCTCGAGCTCGACGCCGATCCGGACGTGATCGTGATCGGCGAGGACATTGGCAAGGTGGGCGGGCTCTTTCGGGCTACCGAAGGTCTCTACGAGCGCTACGGCGGCGAGCGGATCCGCGACACGCCGCTGACCGAGAGCGGCTTCGTCGGCTGCGGGATCGGCGCGGCCCTGACGGGGCTGCGGCCGGTCGTCGAGCTACAGTTCTCGGACTTCGCCGGCGTCGCGTTCGACCAGATCGTGAATCAGGCCGCGAAGCTCCGATTCATGATGGGTGGGACGCCCAGCATGCCGCTCGTGATCCGGATGGTCTCGGGCGGCGGCGTCCGGCTCGGCGCCCAGCACTCGCAGAGCCTGGAGGCGCTCTTCGCGCACATCCCGGGCCTCGTCGTTGCGATGCCCTCGACCCCCTACGACGCAAAAGGCCTGCTCTCGGCGGCGATCCGCGGCGACAACCCGGTCATCTTCCTCGAGCAGAAGCTCCTCTTCTTCGCCGAGCCCGCGCTTGTGCCGCCCGAGCGCTACGGAATCGAGCTCGGCGTCGGCCGGGTCGCCCGCGAGGGAACGGACGTCACCGTCGTCGCTCTGGGCGCGCAGGTGCCGCATGCTCTCCGGGCTGCGCACGAGCTCGAGAGCGCCGGGATCAGCGTCGAAGTGATCGACCCGCGGACGCTCGTCCCGCTCGACACCGCCCTGATCGCGAGGTCGGTCGCAAAGACAGGCCGGCTCGTCGTCGCGCACGAGGCCGTCCAGTTCTGCGGTTTCGGCGCCGAGATCGCGGCGCACGCGGCGGAGCATTGCTTCTGGGACCTCGACGCGCCCGTCATCCGCGTCGGCGCCGCCTCACACCCGATCCCCTACCAGAAGGACCTCGAAGCGGCGACGCTGCCCGGACCGGCCGAGATCGTGGCCGCCGTCCGTTCATTGGCGGACGGCTGAGGTCGCGCGATACCGCTCTCTCGGTCGTCTGCAGGAGGACGGCCGCGACCACGACGGCCCCGCCGACGAGCGTCAGCGACGGAGGCGTCTCCGAGACGGCGACCCACGCCCAGAACGGGCCGAGGACGATCTCCAGCAGCGTGATCAGCGCGACCTCGGACGCGGCGATCAACCTGGCGCCCACCGTGAAGAGGACGAGCCCGAGACCCATCTGGCCGACGCCGAGGAGCACGAGGAAGGCGAGATCGCGCTCGCCCACGCTCCCGGGCAGGGAGAACGGCCCGACAGCCAGGACGAGGAGCAGTTGCGAGAGGCAGATCGCCGGCGCCATCGAGACGTCACGCCGGTGCCGCGTGATCACGACGCCGAGTGCGAAGGCGAGGGTCATCAGGAGCGAGAAGCTGACGCCGACGACGCCGCCGCTCCCGGGCCGCCGACCATCAAGCCGACGCCGAGCAGCGCGATCGCCATCGCGAGCCCCGTCCTCCTCGTGACCGACTCGCCGAGCGCGATCCAGGCGAGCAGAGCGGCGGCGATCGGCGCCACGGCCTGCAGGAAGAGCACGTTCGCGACCGTCGAGTGGTTCAGCGCCACGATGAACGATCCCGATGCGATCGCCGTGCACACCGCGACGCCGAGACCGGCGATCCCGATCGAGCGGAACGCGTCCACCGTCCGGCCGCGGTTCCTGATCGCGACGAACGCGGCCAGGGCGACGAAGGCGAAGAACGCGCGCCCCGCGAGCTGGGTCAACGTATCGAGGGAAAGCTCGCGCTGGAGGCCGCCGGCCGTCGACCACGCGACCGCGGCCCCGACGATGTACAGCTGCCCCCGCCGCCGGGCGCTTCGTGCTTCAGGCGAGGGGATCAGCGCTTCTTGCCGGGGTTCAGCAAGCCCTTGGGGTCGAACGCGGATCTGATCGAGCGGTGCAGCGCGAACGCCGCCGGGCGCCACAGGCGCTCGAGCTGTCCGCCCTTGACGAGGCCGAGGCCGTGTTCGCCGGAGATGCTTCCCCCAAGCCGCACGGCCAGGTCGAACAGCTCCTCGGCCGCCGCTTCGGCGCGGGCGCGCTCCGTCTCGTCGCCCGGGTCGATCAGGAAGGTCGAGTGGAGGTTTCCGTCACCGGCGTGTCCCCAGCTGCAGGCGGCGAGTTCGTTGCGCGCACCGATCGCGAGCGTCTCCTCGATCGCCTCGGCGATGCGATCGAAGGGGACGACGATGTCCTCGCTCACCTTGCCGCCGCGCGCTGCCGGAACGGCGAGGGAGACGCCGTCGCGCCAGCGCCAGAG
>JBPCJB010000275.1:0-17148 GCA_051005735.1 Gaiellaceae bacterium
GCTGCGACGACCTTGCCCAGCCCCTCTGTCGCCTCGGAGGAGATCACGCCCCCGCCGGCCACAATCAGCGGCCGGCGTGCGCCGCGGATCAGCTCGACCGCGCGTGCGAGCGCGTCCGGATCGGGAAACGGGCGCGGGACGTGCCAGACCCGGGGCTGGAAGAGCTCTCCGGGATAGTCGTGTGCCTCGGCCTGGACGTCCTGCGGCAGTGCGAGCGTCACCGCCCCGGTCTCGGCCTGGCTCGTGAGCACGCGCATGCCGGCGAGCGCCGCCGGGACGAGCTGCTCGGGACGCTCGATCCGGTCGAAGTAGCGTGAGACCGGCACGAAGCAATCGTTTACCGACGCGTCCCCGCGCGACGGCGTCTCGACCTGCTGGAGCACCGGGTCGGCCAGGCGCCCAGCGAAGACGTCGCCGGGCAGGAGCAACACGGGCACGCGGTTGACCGTTGCGAGGGCGGCGCCCGTGACCATGTTCGTCGCGCCCGGGCCGACCGACGTCGAGCAGGCGAAGGTGCTCAGTCGATTCTTCATCCGCGCGTAGCCGACAGCGGTATGGACCATCGCCTGCTCGTTCCGGGCCTGGTAGTAGCGGAGCAAGTCGGGGCACTCGTGGAGCGCCTGCCCGACGCCGGCCACGTTGCCGTGTCCGAAGATCCCGAAGCAGCCGGCGAAGAACGGTTGCTCGAGGCCGTCGCGCTCGACGGCCTGGTGCGCCAGAAAGCGGACGAGGGCCTGTGCCGTCGTCAGCCGGACGGTTCGTTCCATCCGCAGATCCTAGGCACCGTAGGCTCGCATCGTGAAGCTCCTGGGCAAGACAGCGATCGTCACCGGCGCGTCAAGCGGGATCGGGGCGGCGATCGCGCGCTCGCTCCGCGCCAAGGGCGTGCGCGTCGCGGGAGGGGCGCGGCGGGTCGACCGGATCGATGCGGACGTCGCCCTCTCGCTCGACGTCACCGATCCCGAGAGCTGTGAGCGATTCGTCGGGAAGGCGGTGGTGGCGCTCGGTGGCCTCGACCTCGTCGTCAACGGCGCCGGGCTCGCGCTCGGCCGCGATCCCTTCGACGAGTCGACCGAGGCGGACGAGGAGGTCGTGCTCGAGACGAACGTCCACGGCCTGATCCGGATCACGCGGCTCTGCCTGCCGCATCTACGCGACGGCGGCCACATCGTCAACCTGGGCTCGGTCGCCGGGATCGCCGCCTATCCGAACGGGTCGCTCTACGTGACCTCGAAGTTCGCGGTGCACGGGTTCACGAAGGCGCTGCGCGAGGATCTGCTCGGCCGGCCGATCCGGGTCACGAACGTCGCGCCCGGGCTCGTCGAGACGGATTTCTCGACGGTTCGCTTCCGCGGCGACGAGGAGAAGGCGCGCGCCGTCTACTCGGACGTGGCGCTCGGCGGTGCGATGCAGCCCGACGACGTCGCCGACTGCGTCGTCTTCGCGCTCACGAGGCCGGCGCACGTGAACGTGGACGAGCTCGTGGTCACCGCGCTCGCGCAGTCGAGCGGCGCGCGCATTCTCCGCGAGGAGTGAAGCTCAGGAGCCAGTACGACCGGGAGATCCTGCGGCTGGCGGTGCCGGCGCTCGGGGCGCTCGCGGCGGAGCCGTCCTACATCCTCGTCGACACCGCGATCGTGGGCCACCTGGGTCGGCCGCAGCTCGCGGCGCTCGGGATCGCGGCGACGGTGTTGACGGCGCTCTTCGCGGTCTTCAACTTCCTCCAGTACGGGACGACCGCGCAGGTCGGCCGCGCCTCGGGCGCCGGCCAGGAGCGCGCGGCGCGGCAGCTCGGGGCGCAGGCGCTCTGGCTCTGCCTCGGCGTCGGACTCGCGCTCACGGCAGCCGTGATCGCGCTCGCCCCCGCGATCGTGGGCGCGATGGGCGGCGAGGGCGAGACCGCCGACTACGCCGTCACCTACCTCCGGATCGTCTCGCTCGGGCTGCCGTTCGCGTTCATCGCGATCGGGGCGCAGGGCTACCTCCGCGGGGTCGCCGACCTGCGCACGCCACTGCGCGTCCTGATCGCCGGCAACCTCGCGAACGCGATCCTCGAGGTGCTGTTCGTCTACGGCTTCGGCTGGGGGATCGAGGGCTCCGCGTGGGGGACGGTGCTGGCGCAGGCCGGAATGGGCGGCGCGTTCGTCGTCCTGATCCTGCGCTCGGCCCGGTCTGACCTGCGTCCCCGGGCCGCGTTGATGCGGAGGCTCGTCAAGGTCGGCCGGCACATCTTCGTCCGCACCGCGGCGCTGATGGCCGCGTTCACGCTCGCAGGCGCGCTCGTGACGCGCTTCGGCGACGCCTCGATCGCCGCGCACCAGATCGCCTTCCAGCTCTGGCTCTTCCTCGCACTCGTGCTCGACGCGATCGCGATCGCCGGCCAGGTGCTCGTCGGCCGTGGGCTCGGCGCCGGCGACACCCAGCGCGCCTACGACGCGAGCGCTCGGATGATCTGGCTCGCCGTCTACGCCGGCGTCCTCTTCGCCGCGATCCTCGTCGCGCTCGCCGGAGTGCTCCCGCAGGCGTTCACGAGCGACGAGCTCGTGCTCGAGCGGGTGGCCGCGATCTGGCTTCTCTTCGCGCTGATGCAGCCGCTGAACGGCGCGGTCTTCGCGCTCGACGGGATCCTGATCGGGGCCGGCGACGGGCCGTACCTGGCCTGGTCGATGGTCGCCGCGTTCGTGATCTCGGCCTCCGTGGCGGTCGCCGCCTACGCGCTCGAGTGGGGGATCGTCGGAGTCTGGGCCGCGCTCGTCGTCCTGATCGTCGTCCGGCTCGCGCTCATGTGGCATCGCTTCGCGAGCCGGCGCTGGCTCGTCACGGGCTGGACGTGACGACTCGTCGCTCGAGGGTCCGGACCTCGGAGACGAAGAGCACCGCGATCGTGACTGTTATCCCGATCGCGGCCGCGCCCCAGAGGGTCGCGCGGACGCCGATCTGATCAGCGATCGGCCCGGCCAGCGCGAGCCCGAGCGGGACGAGCGCAAGTGACCCGAGCGCGTCGTACGAATAGACCCGCGAGAGCTTCGCGGGCGGCACCTCCTGCTGGACCGTCGTGTTCCAGAGGAGGCTGAAGATCTCGATCCCGAGGCCGGCGAAGAAGGCCAGCGCCGCGATCCACGCCAGGCCCAGCGGGAAGCCGAGTGCGATCAGCGGAGCTGGCATGACGAGAATCGCCAGCGTCGCCACGACGAGCATCCGGCGCGGGCGGTAGCGCAGCCCGAGCAGGCCACCCACGACCAACCCGGCCGCCTGCGCGGTGAGGATCGCGCCCCAAGCCTTTGGGCCACCTAGCTCTTCCTCCGCCACGACAGGACCCAAGACGCTCCAGGAGCCGATCGTCACCATCAGCAGGACGGAGAACTGGAGCACGATCGTCCACAACCAGGACCGCGACCGGAACTCGCGCCACCCCTCGACGAGCTCCGAGAGGAACCGCGCGCTCTCGCCGGCTTCGGGTGCCGGCAGACGCATGAGCGCGATGAGGCTCGCGGCCAGGACATAGCTGCCGGCGTCGACCGCGATCGCCCAGCCGGAACCGAATGCGGCGACGAGGAAGCCGGCGATCGCCGCACCGCCGATCGACGCGGAGCTCATCGCGAGCTGGAGCAGCGCGTTTGCCTGCTGGAGCAGCGGCGCCGGAACCGTCTGCGGGACGACTGCGGCCGAGGCGGGAAAGAAGAACGCCGAGGCCCCGCCGTTGACAGCCGCGAGGAGCGCCAAGTGCCAGACCTGAGCGTTGCCCGTGATCAGGAGCGCGGCCGCCACGGCCTGCGAGAGCGCACTGGCGGCGTTCGCGCCGACCATGACCCGGTTGCGCGGAATCCGGTCCGCGAAGATTCCGCCGACGAGCAGAAAGAGGACTAGCGGGATCTCGCGCGCCGCCAGGATCAGACCGAGATCCGTCTTCGAGCCGGTCAGATCGAGGACGGCGAAGGCGAGCGCGACCGGGGCGATCGCGCCGCCGAGCAGCGAGACGGCGCGGCCGGCGAAGAAGAGCCGGAACTCGCGTTCGCGGAGCGGCGCGAGATCAGCCCGCACGCCGCTTCTCGGCCCAGCGCGCCAGGCCGGCGTACGACTGCCAGAACGGCATCGCGCGGTCGTATGCCTCCGCCTCCTGCGGCGGCAGGTCGGCCTTCGCTGCTGCGACGAACTCGGCCTCGGTCGCGCCCTGCTCGACCCGCCCGGCCCACGTGGCCAGCCGCTCGCGGAGCTCGGCGAGGTGGCGCTCGACGTCGCCGGCGAGCCCGAAATGGATCAGCGCCAGCCGCTTCGGCGCGCGTCGCTCGATCTCGTCGAGGGTGCGGCTCCAGCCTTCGACGTCGACGTCCGGCGGGGGCGTCGGCGGGAAGACGCTCGGCGCCGGCTGGATCCGCACCCCCGCCGCGTCGCCCGCGTAGAGGGTTTCGCCGTCGAAGTAGCAGACGTGATGCGAGGCGTGGCCGGGCGCGGGGAAGCAGTCGAGCCCGAGGACGCGGTCGCCGACGATCCGGACGTTCGCCTCCGGCACGGGTGCGAGCTCGCCCCAGAGGCCCTCGAAAGCCTCGCCGTAGAGCCGCCGCGCGCTCCGCTCGAGGCGGCTCGGGTCGACGAGGTGCGGCGCCCCGACCTCCGAGACCCAGACGGTCAGCTCCGGGTTCTCCCGGACGAGCGTGCCGGCCGCGCCCGCGTGATCGAGGTGAATGTGCGAGAGGAGGAGATGCTTGACGTCGCCGAGCTCGAAGCCGCGCTCCGCGACCCCTGCCTTCAGCGCGGGCAGGCACGACGCCGGCCCGCAGTCGAAGAGGGACAGTCCCCCCGACCTGTCCAGCCCGGACGTGTCCAAGAGGTACGCCCCGATCGTCCGCGGAGCGCCACCGTGGAGGAGATCGATCGGCTCGTCGTGGACGAGAGAACCCAAGTAACAGTCTGTTACTTGGCGTGCGCGGCCGCGGGGACGAGCGCCGCTCCGAGGTCCGCGAGCAGGTCGTCCACCGACTCGATCCCGACCGAGAGCCGGACGAGGTTCCGCGGGGCGGCGAACGGGGCGTCGGCAGTCGAGGCGTGGGTCATCCGGGCGGGGTGCTCGATCAGGCTCTCGACCCCGCCGAGCGACTCTGCGAGCTGGAAGAGCTTCGTCCGCGCGACGAGGGCGACGGCCTCCTCCTCGGTCTCGGTGAGGAACGAGATCATCCCACCGAAGTCGCGCATCTGGCGTTGTGCGATCTCGTGGCCGGGGTGCAATTCGAGACCTGGATAGAGCACTTGCGTCACCGTCGGGTGCTCTGCGAGCCAGCCGGCGATCGCGCGCGCGTTCTCGCAGTGCTGGCGCATCCGGACCGCGAGCGTCTTCAGCCCGCGCAGGACGAGCCAGCAGTCGAACGGGCCGGGCACGGCGCCGAGCGACTTCTGGAGGAAGTAGAGGCGCTCCGCGATCGTCGGGTCGTTCGTGCCGACGAAGCCGCCGACGACATCCGAGTGTCCACCGAGGTACTTCGTCGTCGAGTGGAGGACGGCGTCCGCGCCGAGGTCGAGCGGGTTCTGGAGGTACGGCGTCGCGAAGGTGTTGTCGACGACGACAAGCGCGCCGACCGCGTGCGCCGCCTCGGCGGCCGCGCGGATGTCGACGACGTTCAGCATCGGGTTGGACGGCGACTCGATCCAGACCATCCGCGTCGACCCGTCGAGATGCTCGGCGAGGTTCGCGAACTCGGCGGCCGGCAGGTAGTCGAAGAGGTAGCCCTTCGGCTCGTAGACCTGCGAGGTCATCCTGTAGACGCCGCCGTAGACGTCGGCGATCAGGACGACGCGCTCGCCGGGGTTGACGAGGTGCATCAGCGTCGTCGTCGCGCCGAGGCCGGACGAGAACGCGATCCCGTGCTCGGCGTTCTCGAGCGACGCGAGCGCCGTCTGGAGCGCAGTCCTGGTCGGGTTCGCGACGCGCGCGTAGTCGTAGCCCTTGTGCTCCCCGACCGCCTCTTGGACGAAGGTCGACGTCTGGTAGATCGGAGTGATGATCGCTCCGGTCGCAGGGTCCGGCTCCTGGCCCTCGTGGATGGCGCGCGTCTCGAAGTCCATCAAGCGATCGTAGCGCCCAGCCACTCGGCGAGATCCCCGAGCGCCTCGTCGAGGCGCGATGTATCGCCCCAGGCGCCGAGCAGCTCGAGCTCGCCCGTCTTCCGGTCGAACCGCGGCTCCGCGCGGCCGACGACCTCGGCGCCGACGAGCAGCGGCAGGACGTAGTAGCCGTACTCGCGCTTCGCCTTCGGGACGAACATCTCGAGCCGGTAGCGGAAGCCCCAGAGCGCCTCGGCGCGGGCGCGGTCGTAGATCAGCCGGTCGAAGGGGGAGAGGAGAACGGCGCGGTCCGGCACCGGGCCGTCGCTCGCCTCGGGGTGAGCGTGCCACTCGCCGCGGACGAGCCGCACGCCCTGCGAGCGGGAGCGCCGCTCGGCCAGGATCCGCTCCGCGTCGCGCAACGGCACCGTGTCCGTCTCCGGGTACCAGCGCTCGGCGAGGTCCCAGAGGCGCTGGCCGCCCCTGCGGCCGGCGACGGCCACGTCACCGCGGACGTGAAGCGACGTGAGCATCAGGCCGACCTGCCGCGAGCCGTACCAGCGGTGGTCGCGCGACACTCCGGCGGCACGATCCTCGAGCTCCCGCGAGAGGAGCGGCCCGCGCTGCTCGAGCTCGCGCATGACGTACCGGCGAAAGGAGCGGTTGTCCGCTAGGAATCCCCGGATCCAGCGCTCCTTCTCGTACCGCTTCGAGCGGCGCCAGTTCCACATCCGAGCGCGAACGAGCGGCAGATCCTCGATCGGGAAGATGAACGCGTTCCATTCGAAGAGCCGCCGCTCCTCCCAGAGCAGGCGGTCGAGCTCGGCGCGGTCGTAGCGCGGCCCGAGGCGGCTGAAGAGGACGAGGTGCTGCGGCGTCGCGACCGGCGAGACGACGTCGATCTGGAGGAAGCCAAGGCGCCGAACGGTCGAGAGCACATCCGTCGCCGAGCCGTCGAGGAGCTGCGCGCGGATCGCGATCCGGCGTGCTTCCTCGAGTGAGACGATCCTCACCGCTGCACCCTTCACCTCGATACCCGCTCGAGCCCGATCGTGCGGGCGAGCCGGGCGAGCGCGCGGTCGAGCGCATCGTCGAGCGCGGCCGACGCGCGCACCCCGTCCTCGCGGTGGAACGCCTTGACGACGAGCCGCCCCTCCGCCCGGTCGGACTTGAGATCGGCGCGACCGACGATCCGATCGCCGCGCAGGAACGGGAGCACGTAGTAGCCGTACCGCCTCTGCGGCGCTGGCTTGTAGACCTCGATCAGGTGGTCGAAGCCCAGGATCCGGCGAGCGAAGGAGCGATCCCAGAGCAGGTTGTCGAACGGGGAGACGAGCAGGGCCGCGCTCGGCGCGGGCAGGTCGAGCTCCGTGTCCGCGACGACGTAGACCGGGGCGCCGGCGTCGTCGACCGCGAGCTCTACAAGCCCCCCGTCGTCGATCAGGCGTGCGAGCGCGGGCTTGATCGTGGCCGCGCCTCCCCTCAGGCGCCAGTGCTCGACGATCCCCGCGGCCGTCAGGACGCCGCGCGCCCGCACGGCCCGGAGCGCGAGTCGCCGCAGCCGATCCGGCTCGGACGGCTCCGGAAGCGCCAGCACCTCGGCCGGGATCACCCGCTCGGTCAGGTCGTACAGCCGCTGGAAGCCCTGCCGGCCGGCCACCGCCAACCGGCCGTGGTTCCAGAGCCGCTCCAGCATCGCCTTCGCCGGCTTCCAGTTCCACATCCCGCCTTCGGTCGAGCCCTCGAAGTGGCGCGAGGGGAGCGGCCCGCGCTCGCCGATCTCGGCGATGATCTGCTCCGCCAGGTGCGGGTGCGTCCGCGCGACGTCGCCGTACCAGCGGCGGCCGCCGTTTCGCATCGCCGGCCGGAAGAGCGGCCAATCCTCGATCGGCAGCAGGCACGCCTCGTGCGCCCAGTACTCGAAGATCCGGCCGCCACGAAGGAGGCGCGAGACGGAGTCGCGCGGGTAGTCGCCCACCCGGGAGGCGAGCGCGATCCGGTCGCTGCGCTCGACCGTCGAGATCGAGTCGAGCTGGATGCACGAGAGCCGCCGGATCGCCGCTTCCACCTCCGCCGGGCGCGCGCGGCGATACCGGGCGCCGTAGCCCTGCGCGGCAATCGCCAGCCGCCGGACCGCGGTCGCGCTCACCGTACTCTTGGCGGTCATATGCGGCTGCCCCTCCTCGCTCTCGGGCTCACAGCTTCCGGCGCGCTCGTCGTCGCGAGCGTCTTTCTCTTCATCCTCTACGACGACGATGCGGTGACGACGGCCGACGCTGTCGTCGTGCTCGCCGGGAGCAAGTTCCGGCTTCCGGTCGGTCTCGAGCTCGTCGAGCGCGCCGTCGCGCCGGTGCTCGTGATCTCCGACGGGCTCGATCGACGCTCGCCGCGCGCGAACCGGCTCTGCCGCGAGCGCGCGCTGGTGCTCTGCCCGAAGCCCGATCCGTACTCGACCCGAGGCGAGGCGCAGCTCATCGCCCGACTCGCGACCGAGCGCGGCTGGAACTCGATCGTCGTCGTCAGCTCGCGCTTCCACCTCTTCCGGGCACGGATCCTGATCCAGCGCTGCTACCGGGGCCGGCTCGCGTTCGTCGGCGCGCCGATCCCGTGGTGGCGCTGGCCGGTGGCGATCGCAGCCGAATGGGCGAAGCTCGGCGTTGCGAGCGTGGAGCGGAGCTGTTGAGGTCGTTCGAGGAGTTCGCGCGCGAGCACCTGCCGGCCCCGCCTGCGCGGCTCCTGGAAGTGGGTTGCGGCCAGGGCGAACTGACGATCGCGCTCGCCGTCGCAGGCTACGACGTCCTCGGGATAGATCCGGCCGCGCCGCTCGGCGAGCGCTTCCGCCGGCTGACGCTCGAGGAGCTCGAGGAGCCGGGGCCGTACGACGGAGTGATCGCAGGGCGCTCGCTCCATCACATCCGCGACCTCGAGGCGGCGCTCGACCGGATCGTCGAACTGCTCCGTCCGGACGGGATGCTCGTCGTGGAAGAGTTCGTCTGGGATCGGCTCGACGAAGCGACGCTTGAGTGGCTCCATGAGCAGCGACGCGCGCACAGCGGAGCCGGAGAGGTCGTGGCTCCGGCTTCGGCTGCGGCGCTGCGCGTGGAGTGGGAGGGCGAGCACCTGGGCCTGCACGGCGAGGCTGCGCTGCGGTCGGCGCTCACCGCCCGCTTCGAGGAGCTGGCGTTCGTGTGGACGCCGTACCTCTACCGGAGCCTCGGCGGCGAGGCAACGGAGGTCCTTGAGCAGGCGCTCGTCGACTCGGGGGAGATCCAGGCGCTCGGTTTCCGCTACGCCGGCCGGCCCAAGTCGGGTTGATAGTCGACGCGAGTCAGATTAGTGTCGGGTGAGCGCTGCGTGAGCGCCGCAGGGTGCAATTGGCGGAACGCGCGACTGACGGCGCGCACCGATACGGAGGCAACCCCTGCAGAGGCACCCACTTTCGATGTTCGTCGGCGTTGTGCTCGCGGCCGTCCTGCTGGTGCTTCCGGCTGGAGCGGCGTCGGGCGATCTCGACCTGACCTTCGGAACCGGAGGCAAGGTGACGACCGACTTCGCCTCCGGCGCGGACTTCGCCCTGGGGGTTGCAATCCAGAGCGACGGCAAGATCGTGGCTGCGGGAAACACCTCGCCTGTCGGGGGAGTCGGCGTTGACTTCGCACTCGCGCGCTACAACCTCGACGGCAGCCTCGATGCGAGCTTCGGCAGCGGCGGCCGGGTCACGACGGACTTCGGCTCCCGCATCGACGCCGCAGCGGCTGTCGCCGTCCAGCCGGACGGCAGGATCGTCGCGGTCGGGATCAGCGCCGACGACTTCGCGCTGGCCCGCTACAACCCCGACGGCAGCCTCGACGCGAGCTTCGGCAGCGGCGGCAAGGTCACTACCGACTTCGGCGGCCGAGACCAGGGCAACGCCGTCGCCATCCAGGCCGACGGCAAGATCGTGGCGGCCGGCATGGGCGCAAAGATCGAGGCGCCCGGCCTAGGCATCGGCGACCTTGCGCTTGCCCGCTATCATCGCGACGGCAGCCTCGACGCGAGCTTCGGCATCGGCGGCAAGAGGACCACGGAGTTCGGACTCGGCGATATCGCATACGAGCTCGCGCTCCAGGCAGACGGCAAGATCGTGGCGGCCGGCAGGGCCAGTGCACCCGGAGGCAGCAACTTCGCGCTCGCGCGCTACAACCTCGACGGCGGCCTCGACCCGACCTTCGGGAGCCGCGGCCAGGTGTCGACGGCCTTCGGCTCGGGCTTCTTCCCAATCTTCACTGTGGCGTACGGTGTGGCGCTTCAGGCCGACGACAAGATCGTGGCGGCCGGGGAAGCCGTGGCGATCAACGCGACCGGGACGTCGACGGAGAAAGCCGACTTCGCGCTCGCCCGCTACAACGTCGACGGCAGCCTCGACCCGACCTTCGGCGGCGGCGGCAAGGTCACCACCGACCTCGGAGGCCTCGGGGGTTCCGACACGGCCAATGCCGTCGTTGTCCAGGCAGATGGCAAGATCGTGGCGGCCGGCAGGACCGATCCCGGCGACTTCGCGCTCGTCCGCTACAACCCCGACGGTAGCCTCGACGCGAGCTTCGGCGGCGGCGGCCGGGTGACGACCGACTTCGGTTCAGCGACCGACGATGCCTTCGACGTCGCGATCCAGGCCGACGGCAGGATCGTCGCTGCCGGACCGACGTTCGGCCCCGGCTTCGCCGACTTCGCGGTCGCGCGCTATCAGAGCGGCGGCGCTCTGACGGTGTCGATCGACATCAAGCCGCGGAGCAGCTCGAACCCGATCAATCTCTCCAGCCGCGGAGTCGTCCCGGTTGCGATTCTCACGACCGACGGCTTCGACGCGACCACGGTCGATCCGAGCAGCGTCTGCTTCGGCGACGACGACAACGCCCGTGAGCGCGACTGCACGGAGGCTCACGGGAAAGGCCACGTCGCCGACGTGAACGGAGACGGAAGGCCCGACCTCATGCTCCACTACGAAGTCGGCCAGGCGGGCATCGACCCGGGCGATCCGACCGCCTGCCTGACCGGAACGACCTTCGCCGGTGGGAGCATCGAGGGCTGCGACTCGATCAGGACGCTCTAGCCGGGCGTCTTGCCGCGGAGGATCTCGGAAAGCCGGCTCGCGTCGATGTTGCCGCCCGAGACGATGCAGACGACCCGCTCGCCCGGACGGCCGTGCTTCAGTGCTGCCGCGAGGGCGAGCGCGCCGGCTCCCTCGGCGACCACCCGTGCGCGCTCGGCGAGCAGCCGTACCGCGGCCGCGGTCTCGTCCAGCGAGACGACGTACGAGCCGGCGAGCAGCGGCCGCGCGCGCTCCCACATCGCGGGCAGGAGGCTCTTGCCGCCCGCGCCGTCGACGAACGAGGGCCTGTAGTCGATCCCTTCGGTGCCGCCCGCGAGCCCGGCCGCGAGCGGCGCCCCGGTCTCGGGCTCGACCGCGTAGAGACGCGTCGCCGGGCTGAGTTTGGTCAGCGCGCTCGCGATCCCGGTGAAGAGGCCGCCGCCGCCCCAGGGGACGATGACCGCGTCGAGCTCCGGGAGATCCTCGGCAAGCTCGAGCCCGATCGTGCCGTTGCCGGCCATCACTCGCTCGTCCTGCACCGGGTGGACGAAGAAGCCGCCGACCCCGTCGTAGCGCGACTCGACGATCGCCTGCCACCAGCGCTCGTAGGGCACCTTCACGATCGTGCCGCCGAGCCGCTCGATCGCCGCGAGCTTCGTGGCCGGCGCGTGCTCGGGCACGACGATCGTCGCCGGCACCCCGAGCTCGCGTGCGGCCCAGGCGACGCCCTGCGCCATGTTGCCGGCGCTCGCGGTGACGACGCCGCGCGCGACCTGCTCGGGCTGCGCCTGCCGGATCGCGTTGGCCGCGCCGCGGATCTTGAACGAGCCGATCGGCTGCAGGCACTCGAGCTTGAGCCAGATCTCGGCGGCCGCCTCGGGCGCGTCGAGCCGGACGAGCGGCGTCCTGATCGCGGCCCCGCGGATCGTCTGGCCGGCGCGCTCGATCTGCTCGAGCGGGATCAGAAGTCGACCTCGGTTCCGACGCCCAGCTCGCGGGCGCGGACGACGACGAGCTCGGCGGCCGCGAGGTCCTCGACGGCGAGGCCGAGCGAGACGAAGATCGTCAGCTCGTCGTCTCGGCGGCGACCGGGATGCGCGCCGATCAGCACCTCCCCGAGCTCGGCGACGATGTGCTCCGGCCCGATCGCGGCCTCCTCCACCGCGGCCCGATACTCGCCCGACTCGTTCAGGGTCGACTCCCGCCGGTCGGCGAAGAGCGAGCCGGCGGCCATCGTCTCGGCGTCGAGCTCCCTCGCCCACGGCACGCTGGAGCCGACCGCGTTCACGTGTGCGCCCGGCTTCAGCCAGTCGAGCGGGAGGACCGGCTCGCTCGAGCTCGTGCACGTGCAGACAACGTCCGCCTCGCGCACGATCGCCTCGGCGCTGCCACCGGAGCTGCGGCTCCAGGAGCGGATCTCGGCGTCGCCGAGGACGGCGCGCATAGCCTGCTCGTGGGCCCTGCCCTGGACGCCCGTGCCGATGATCGCGACCTTGCGCGTGTCGGCTCGCGCGAGCGTGCGGGTGGCGACGGCCGTGACGGCGGCGGTTCGGATCGCGGTGATCGGCGAGGCGTTCAGGAGCGCCGTCAGCTCGCCCGTCCGCCCGTCGTGGAGGAGCACCGCCCCCTGGTGAGCGTCGAGGCCGCGGGTCGGGTTATCGGGTGTGACCACGATCTCCTTCAGCGAGTACACCGCGCGCTCCCCGGCTCGATGCGCGGGCATGAAGCCCATCAACCCGGCCGCGCCCGGCGGCTTCAACACGAAGCGAAGCGGCTGGTAGAGCTCGTCGCGGGCGAGCGAGGCGAGAACCTCGGCCATCGCCTGGATGCAGGCATCCATCGTCAGCAGGCGCTCGACCTCGTCGCCGGAGAGGACGAGCAGGCTCACTCGAACACCGCCGCGACCATGTCGGCCTCTTCCTGCGAGAGCTGGAGCTTCAATGCGTCGAGCGCCGGCCGGAGCTGCTCGGGCCGCCGCGCGCCGAGCACGATGGCGGTGACGTGCGGCTGGGCGAGGAGCCAGGCGAGCGCGAGCGTCGCCGGCGTCGTCTCGCGTTCGGCCGCAAGAGCTTTGAAGGCATCGAGCGAGTCGTAGGTGCGGTCGTCGCGCAGGTGCTCGTACGGCTCGGGGCGAAAGGTCATCCGCGAGCCGGCCGGCGGCTCCTCGTCGCGGCGGTACTTGCCGGTGAGCCAGCCGCCGGCGAGCGGGCTGAACGGGGTGTAGCCAAGCCCATCGCGGGCGCAGACCGGGAGGACGTCCGCTTCGTCCTCGCGGTCGAGCAGCGAGTAGGAGTTCTGCACCCACGCCGGCCGCGCCTCCTCGACCCAGGCCGCGCCGACATTACTGCCGCCCCAGGCGCCGAGTCTGCCTTCCCGCCGAAGCCGGTCGAAGGCCTCGGCGGTTTCCTGGACAGGCGTCGCGGGATCCATCGCGTGCGAGAGGTAGAGCTCGACGCGGTCGACGCCAAGCCGTTCCAGGCTTGTGTCGATCTGCCGGCGGATTCGCGCTTCGGAGAGTCCGCCGTCAGCGCCCTCCTCCATCGGGTTGAACGTCTTCGTCGTCAGCGTGGGGCGGACGCCGCGAGAGCGCAGCCAGTTGCCGATGAAGGTCTCGCTCCGACCGCCGCCGTAGGCGTCCGCGGTGTCGAAGGTCGTGATCCCGGCCTCCCAGGCGGCATCCATGAGCGCGCCGGCCTGATCTTCCGTCTCGCCCTGACCGAAGAACGCGGGGGAGGAGCCGATCCCGCCGAAGTTGCCGCACCCGAGGATGAGGCGCGAGACCTCGATCCCGGTTCTGCCGAGGCCCCGGTGCTCCATCGGCCGATCTTCGCACGGCGGAGCGCATGCGAGCCTATCGTGACGCGCTCATGCGCTCCTTCAGGCACGACCTCGTTCGCTTCGTCGACAGCTACGCCAGCCTGCTCCTGTTGCTGCTCGCGAACTTCTTCCTGCTCGAGCTCGTCGACGACGCGCGCTGGGGAGCGCTCGGGAGCACCTTCCTCTCCGCGCTCGCGCTCGTCGTCGCGATCAGCGACCCAGCATCTGGGCATAGGCTCCACCCTCGACACTGGCTTTCCGTCGGCGCCTGCGTGGCGCTCGCGCCAATCGTCCTCTTCGTTAACTCGGCCTCGATCGTGGCGCTGACCTACCTCCTACCGGTGGTGTTGCTCGTCACCGTGACCCTGCCGATCACGCTCAACCGCGTCCTCCATCATCGCCGCGTCACGTACGAGACGGTGCTCGGCGCTCTCTGCACGTACGTGCTCGTCGGGCTCCTGTTCGCGTTCCTCTACCTCGCGGTGAACGAGCTCCGCGGTGAGCCGTTCTTCGTCCAGTCGGGGCCGCATGAGCAGTCCGAGTACCTCTACTTCAGCTTCGTCTCGTTGACGACCCTCGGCTTCGGCGACCTCTCGCCCGACGTCGGGCTGCCGCAGGCGCTGACTGTGCTCGAGGCGCTCCTGGGTCAGATCTTCCTGGTCACGCTCGTCGCCCGCCTGGTGACGCTGTGGGTGCGCCAGGCCGCAGAGGACGACGCCTAGACAGCGTCAGCTTGCGCGGCGGAGCTGCTCCTCGACGCGGCGGTAGGCGGTCGAGTCGGCCGGCAGCTTGCCGAGCGCGGCGTGGAGGAGCGGCTCCGCCTCCTCGCTGCGCCCGTGGCTGCGGTGGATGAAGCCGAGGTTCGCGATTACCCGACCCTCGTGCTCCTCGTCGCCGAGCTGGCGAAGGACGACCAGCGCCTGCTCGAAGTGCTCCACCGCCGAGTCGATTCCCTCGGTGTGGACAACCGCGAGCGCCAGATTGTTCAGCGTCAGCGCCTCGGTGCGCTCGTCGCCGAGATCGCGGACGAGCTTGAGCGCGGCCCGGTGCTGCGCGGCGGCGCGCTCGTGCTTCCCCTCCCGGCGGAGCTTCGCGCCCAGCGTGTTGAGCTGGAGCACCTGGCGTTGCGGGTCGATCGAAGGGGCGCCGGCGGGCGGCCTCGACGGCTCGCGCGCCTTGCGCGCCTGCGAGGCTGCCCTGGCGCGCATCCCGGCCTCCTCTAGGGTTTTCGCGCCGAGGCGTGACGCCCGGCGCAGTCCGGCCTTCGCACGTCGGAGCGCGAGGCCACCCGCGACGACCCCGGCACTGCGGGCCTTCGCACTCTCCCGACCGAGCGCGCCGAGAGCGGGTCGGCTCGAAGCTCCGGCTCGGTTCGCCGCGCGGCTCAGCCTTCTCTGAGGCTCGAGCTTCCGAAGCGGCGCCCGCGCGCCCAGGATGGTCGGGCCGATCCGGCCAAGAGCCACGCGGAACAGGCGTCCGGCGCGAACCAGGCGCAGCCCGAGCAACGCTCCGACGACGCAGGCGACGACGGCTAGCGCGGCGGCCGCGTCGAGCACGAGCGAGCCGAAGCCGAGCGCGGCGACCAGGCCGCCGAGGAACAGGCAGAACCCCGCGCACGCGAGCGCGCGCCGTCGCAGACGCTCTCGCTCCGCCGGCCGCGCGGGCCGTCCCCAGATCGTCTCCAGCACCTCTTGCAGTCCAAGCACGAGTCCACCTCCGTCGTGAGCTTCCTGCCCTTCGCGGCTCGAGCGGCCGTTCCTGCCTCATCCGCTCGGACGATCTCGCGCGGCAGCGCCCCTTCGGAAGGATGATCTTTCCGCTCCGGCCCTTGTCGTCGGCGGCGCAGACGTATTACGGTCGAAGGACTGCGGCGGTGCGCCGCGGGTGCGGAGTATCCAGCTCGAGGAAGGGGAAGAATCGATGAGAGGAAGACTGGCCGCAGTTGTGGCCGTCACTGCCCTGGCGTTGACGCTCGCGAGCTCGGCGCTCGCGTTCGACTGCCTCCGGATGTCGTCGTCGCTCCAAGGGCTCAAGCAGTCGACGAAGTCGGGCAACTGGCTGCTCTTCGACCTGGGCAGCGCGGCCGGCGTCCAGCAGACGTTCGCTGTGATCGTGGGCGAAGAGCTACCCGCCGAGGTCGCTTCGTGCATCGCCGCCGAGTACGCCGAGTACGACGTGACGCCGTACTTCGCCCTCGGGGTGGGAGTGGCGGGCGGCAAGAACGAGAACGGCGGCGGCACCGGGGTGCTCGCCTGGCGCAACAAGAACGGCGAGGTGCTCGGGAACCTGAAGGGAATCGACCATCTCGAGGCGAGCCCGGTCGGCGCGGCGCTGTTCGGCTCGCTCGGCGCCTGCGGGATCGACGTCGAGCAGGAGTAACCGCAGCGCTGTCAGCGGGAGGGACTCTTGCGAGTTCCTCCCCCTGATGCGTTGCCTCTTTAGCTGCAGCCCGTGTTCGTGCCGCAGTCGCGGCAGGTGTAGCACGAGCCCGTGCGCACCATCCGGCCGCCGCAGCGGGCGCACTCGACCGCGTCCTCCCAGGCGTTGAAGAGGGCCGTCTGGCCGGGCGGCGGGGCGTCGTACTCGACCGGCGCCTGCCCGCTCTCGAGAGTGGCATACGCCTGCGCGAGCCGCGCCTTCACCTCGGGCGAGAGGATCCCCGCCTCCTCCTGCTGGTCGGTCGTGAGGAACTTCTTCCCCATCCAGCGGAAGATGTAGTCGACGATCGACTTGGCGACTCGGATGTCGGCGTCGTTCGTGAGCCCGGACGGCTCGAAGCGCATGTGGCTGAACTTCGAGACGTAGACCTCGAGCGGCACGCCGTACTGGAGGCCGAGCGAGACCGAGATCATGAACGAGTTCATCAGGCCGGCGAGGGTCGTCCCCTCCTTGGCGATGTCGACGAAGATGTCGCCGGGGGTGCCGTCCTCGAAGAGCCCGACGTGGATGTAGCCCTCGTACTCGCCGACCTTGAACTTGCGCCCGACCTCGACGCGGTCGTCCGGGAGCCGGCGGCGCTTCGGCTGCGCGGCGACCGGCGCGAGCGCCAGCGGGACGAGCGTCGGAGCGCCGCTCTCGTCCTTCTGGCCCGAGAGCGGCTGGGCGACCTTGCAGTTGTCGCGGTAGATCGCGATCGCCTTGACGCCGAGCTGCCACGCCTCGATCAGGAGCTGGGAGACGTCCTCGACCGTCGCCTCCTCCGGCAGGTTCACGGTCTTCGAGATCGC
>JBPCJB010000276.1:0-4679 GCA_051005735.1 Gaiellaceae bacterium
GAGGACGGCCACGTGGTCGTCGCCGTCGCCGAGCCGACCGAGCAGCGCCTGGCAGCGCTCAGATCCGTGATCGGCGACGACACGGTCGTGGTCGTCGTGCCGAAGACCGCTCTCGATGCCGGTCTGCGCAGCGAGCTGCTCTCCGGGGCCGAGGATGAGGTTGCCGACGACGCGGAGCAGCGAGCAGACGAGCTCGAGGCCGGCCTCCCACCCGCGTTCGTCGCTCCAACCCCGCCCTCTGCTGCCGAGCCCCCGCGGCTCGCGGCGCCCACACCCGCGAACCCCGTCGAGCAACCGGAGCTGAAGGCTGTCATCGACGCGCTCCAGGCTGCCGCACGCGATGCGAAGACGCTGCAGCTCACGGTGAGCGAGCTCGCGCGGAGGCTCCACGGCATCGTGTACGGATTCGCCGCGGCAGCGCCCGGGCTCGACCTGGGTGACGCGAGCCGCGGCGAGAACCAGGGCCAGGCTCAGGAAAAGATCCGCCGGCTCGAGGAGCAGCTCGCACAGCGCACGGAGCTGACGGACGGTCTCAGAGCCCAGCTCCTCGGCCTCACCCGCGCGCTCGAGGACTACAGCGCCGAATCGCAGCACTCCGGCGGTGAAGCGGGCCGCTGAACCACCTTCCGGGCGATGAGTCAAGCGCTCAGGTCACGCAGGATCAGAGGGTGATCGCTCCTCACCGTCTCTACGGAAGCGCTCGGGCCTAGCCGGCCGCGCACCGCCGTGACCAACCTGCGGACAGACCGCTTCGGCAGAGCCGAACGCGCCTCCTTGGGCTGCTTCCGGGAGCTTGCTCGATGACGAGGCCGGGGCGGAGCCTCAAGCTCGCCGTCTCCGTCGTCGTGGCGGCGATCTCGCTCGGCGCTGCGATCGGCGTCGTCGAGGCGGTCCTCGCCTGGAGCGCGCAGGCCGAGGCAACGGAGCTTCGGGAGCTGGTCGCGCTTCTGGCGGTGGCGCTGGCGGCGCTGGCGGGGATCGTGGCGATGGCCCACCGCGCGATCGAGTTGGTGACGAGGCCGAAGCCGGTGGATCGACGCAGGTCGGATCGGGAGCTCGCCCGTCTCGTGAGCGAGGCCCGAACCGACAGCCTCACGAAGCTCGCGAATCATCGCGCGTTCCACGACGATCTCGCGGCCGAGATCGGGCGGAGGAACAGCACCGGCTCGCTCTTCAGCCTGATGGCGATCGACCTGGACGGCCTGAAGTCGATCAACGACACGGGAGGACACCAGGCCGGAGACGCCTACATCGTCCGCCTGGCGCAGGGAATCGAATCGGTGGTCGGCTCCTCGGGCAGCGTCTACCGCACCGGCGGCGACGAGTTCATGGTCATCCTGCCCGGAAGCCGGAACTGGCACTCGATCAACATCGCCCATCGGATCCTCGGCGCGTCCAGGACCCGAAGCGGCGCCCGCGCGCTCAGCATCGGCGTCACCGAGACGAAGGGCACCGAGCATCGTCAGGCTCTCGTCCGCCAGGCCGATCTCGCGCTCTACGAGGCGAAGCGCTCGACAATCGGCGTCGTCCCGTTCCAGCCGGGGATGGAGCCCGCCGCCACCGCGCCGCCGAGCGATGAGCTCTCGTCGGATCAGAGAGCGCTCGCGGCGGCGCTCGCCCGGACGCTCGCCGCACGCGATCCCGGCACGCGCGATCATTCGGAGACGGTGGCCGAGCTCGCGACCGGAATGGCCGCACAACAGGGAATCCAGGGCCAGCACTTGGAGCGGCTTCGCATCGCGGCGCTCCTGCACGACGTCGGCAAGATCGGCGTCCCCGACTCGATCCTCCACAAGCGCACGCCGCCCGCGGCGAGCGAGCGGGAGGAGATGCGGCGCCACATCGTGGTCGGGCGGGACATCCTCGTCGCGGCCGGATTCGCCGAGGCCGCAACCTGGGTCTACCACCACCACGAGCATGTCGACGGCACCGGCTATCCGGAGGGCCTACGGGGAAGCGAGATCCCGCTCGAGTCGCGGATCATCGCTGTCGCGGACGCGTTCGAGGCGATGACGGGCACGCGGCCCTATCGGGAGACCGTCCCGACCGAGCAGGCGCTTGCCGAGCTGTTCGAAAGCGCAGGCGCCCAGCTCGACGTCGCGTGCGTCCGCACGCTGGCGGAGCTCGTGAGCGGCAACCTGCCGGCGTCGCTGCTGAGCCCGACCCGGACAGATGATTCCGGCTTGAAATCTGGAATAGGAATGCCATGATTCGAACCATCCAGTCGATGCAGCCCCAGCGAGAGCAGCCAAAGCGTGGGTCGCGCCTGCCGTTGTCCGTGGTCTTGCCGTGGGCACTCACGGGCGCGATCCTCGTCGGCACCGCGGTGCTCGCCTTCCTCCCGCGCGGGGTGAGGACGGAGCAGCCGCCACCCGGCCAAGCCGGGGCGCTCGTCTGGGGGAACGGCGTCTTCTCGAACGCCCTCGAGCTGGAGGCCTGGCTGCGGATTCGCGGGGTCTCGTACAAAACCTGGGCGCGGCGTCATCCGGCCGGTGTGAAGCTCGTGACTCCCCGCCCAACTGCGCTCCGTCCTGTCGGTAGCAAGGTGGCCGCGAAGGCCCAGGCGAAGAAGGCGGCGGCGAGAACGGCAGCCGCGAAGAAAGCAGCCGCGAGAACGGCAGCCGCGAAGAAGGCGGCGGCGCAGCCCAAGCCGGCCCGCGCTACGCCCGTGAAGGCAGCGAAGCCCGCCCGGACCGCCCGTTCGAGTGCCCGGGGAACGGCAGCTGCGCCGGCGGACTCCTCCGGCCGCCCGAGCTGGCTCCTCCCCGCCCTCGCCGCCTGCGCCGGCCTCGCCGCGTTCCTCCTCTTCCGGCTCCGGCTTCCGGCCCATTGGCGGTGGTCAAGGGTCGACGACGACGGCCCGGAGCTCCGGTTCCGGAGTCTCGGCGGCTACGCGGGGCTGGCTCTCGCCGCCGTCGGCCTCGGCTTCCTCGTGCCGCTGCTCTTCGGCTGACGCGTCAGCTCGCGAGCGGCCTGCGCCGCCCGCTCGAGCTCGGCCGCCATAAAGGGGTCACGCCGAAGTACGTATGCTTTTCTCATCACTCGAGACAGCACATCGCAGCTGCTCAGGCGCACCACGCTGGACCTCGACATCGACGCGTTGGAACGGGCCTCGAGAGATTCTCGGCACCCGGACGACGAAGGACACGGTCAACGGCGCGCTTCGGGAGCTCAACCGAGCGGCCGCTCTTCGCCAGGCTGCCGCTCTCGTCCGGCGCGGGGAGCTCGACATCATCCAGCCCGAAGACCTGGCCGAGTTGCGCCGGTCGCGAATGTAGGTGAGCCTCAAACGTGCCGAACTACCTGGCCGACACGTCGATCTGGGCCTGGTCGAACAAGCGGGCACGGCCAGACCTCACCGAGAAGTTGGCAGAGCGACTCGGTCGGGCCTTCGAGGGCGAAGCGTCGACAGGTCCCGGTAATTGACCAACGGGCAAGACGAGCCGGATCGCGGCCGGGCGGGACGTCTGGGAGATGGTTCGGGATCTGAAGCGCACAGCCCGCGAAGCCACCCTGGATCCGGCTGGGACAGAACTACCTGCCGGCTGGATCCTTGAAGATCTCGTGGCCGCCGACGCGATGCCACCGAATCGCCGGCTGCCCGTCGATAGCGATCCATTCGAAGGTCGCGCGTCCGTCAGGGCCACTGAACGACCAAGTCATCTCCCAGATTCCTGCTGCGCCCTTCACTGACTTGACGCGCAGCTGCTTGGGCCACTTCGCGCTCCCTGGATCCGTTGCGACGGCATCGGCCGCCGGAACGAACTTCTCCTTGATCACCCGACCGAAGTTCCTCCTCTCACCGTCGGAGAGTCGTCGGATGTCCCCGTCGAACGCAGGCGTCGTCTGATACTTCACGACTCCCGGGTGAGCTGGTCGAGGTGCTCGAGAAAGGATTCGGAATCGGGGAACGTCGTCTCCTCGCCGCCCGCAATGTGTTCATCGACCTCGCGCTCCATCCTCTGCCAGCGCTCTGTCCAAAACCACTGTTGAGAGGCTGGAATCGCAACAACCGGGATCAGCTCGAGACGGCCATCTTCCGCCTCCCCGATCGCTAGCTGGTCACCCGGCTTGAGGTTGTAGCGGCGACGAAGATCTGCCGGGAGCGCGACGACGCCGCGCTCCTGGATGGTGACTATTTGACGATTCCCGCGCCGCATCGCCTACAGCATAGCGGCCTTGCAGTATCACTGCCGGGAAAGGCAGCGGAGCGGTCGGACCAATCAAATCCGTCCATGAACGCCGATCGGGATCCGGGTTCCAGTCTCAGCTCGCCGGCCGCATAGTCCGTTTTTCCGCGAGAAAGTGGTCCCACTTCTCAGAGCGCATCTGGAGTCCCGAACAGATCGTCGGGCGTGCGTCGCGAACGTCCCGAGCTAGCCGGCGCCGACTTGCTTCCGCTGTCGTCGCACGGCGCCGCCGCCTGCCTCGCCCGTCGACCTGCGCCCGAGCCGCCTCTGCGTGCGCGCTACTGGATCAGCGTGAGCAGCTTGAACATCGGCAGGTACATCGCGATCACGATCGTGCCGACCATGATCCCGACGCCGATCATCAGGATCGGCTCGATGATCGAGGTCAGCGACTGGATGCTCGCGTCCACCTCGTCCTCGTAGAAGTCCGCGATCTTGCCCAGCATCTTGTCGAGCTCGCCGGTCTCCTCGCCGATCTTGACCATCTGC
>JBPCJB010000277.1:0-7989 GCA_051005735.1 Gaiellaceae bacterium
TCATCGAGCTCGCGAGCTTGTAGTGGCCGTTCGCCTCGGCGTCCCGGCCCAGCTTCTCGAGCGTCCGGCCGAGCGCGTAGTGGGCGTAGTCGTCGGTCGGCGAGAGCTCGAGGACGACGCGGAACTCCGCCTCCGCCTCGCTCCAGCGCTGGATCCGGAAGTAGGCGATTCCGAGCGACTCTCGGATCGAGGCCTTGTCCGGCTCGAGCTTCTTCGCCTTCTCGAGCGCAACGGTGGCCTGGGCCGCCATACCGCGCTGCAGGTGCTCGCGGCCTTGCTGGAAGAGGTCGTAAGCGTCGGTCACAGGCTGCTCAGATAGGGGAAGTTCTCGAGGAGGAGGTCGATCGGCGCGGTCAGGTCGCGGGGCGGCTGGATCTCGATCGCCGCCACCCGCTCTCCCGCGTCGATCGCCTGCTGAAACGCGGTCGCAAGCTCGAACGGCCGCTCACCGGGAAGGGTCTCGATCACGGCAGCGATCGCCGCACCCACGGCCCAGAGCGGAGCTCCCGCGAAGGGGCTGCCCATCGCGTGCACCCGCTCGACGAGGCCCTCGCTGACGCCGACGCCGTTCCGGCCCGGGTCTCCGTTCGCGCAGCGGCGGACAGCGACGGCGCCCGCAGCGTCCGAGGACTCGAACGCCCGCAGGAACCGGCCGATCTCGCCGGGCTCGAAGACGGTGTCGGCGCCGAGCACCAGGTACGGAGGGGTCGCGCGAGCGACGACGACGGCGTCCGCCGAGCCGTGCGGGCCGGCCTGGCGCGCGGTCGAGACAGAGAGGCCGAAGGCGGAGCCGTCGCCGGCGAACCGCTCGACCTGCTCGGCGAGGTAGCCCGTGACGAGCGTCACCTGCGCGCACCCCGCTTCGGCGAGCTCGCGCAGGAGGAGCGCGAGCACCGGCCGACCGTCGATGGGAAGGAGCGGCTTGGCGAAGCGCTCGGTCAGCGGCCGCAGTCGGCTGCCGACGCCTGCCGCGAGCACGACCACGGGAACGCTCACGTGCGGAGCGAGCGGAGCGCGACGAACCCGCGGAGACGCTGAACGCGCGTCAGGCTGCGCCGGATCCGGCGCTGGAGCAGGCGCAACTCGCGTCGCGAGCCGTCCGCGGCGGCGGCGGCCGGGCCCGGCGGGCCAAAGCGAGCCTCGCCGAGAGCCCGGGAGAACGGCCGGCCGTCGACGCCGAACTCGGCGCGGACGAGCGCGTGCAGCTCCTCCCCGGTCGCGCTCGCCCCGACGGCGACGCCCTGGTCGGCGAGGAAGTCGGCGAACTCACGCCGAGCGGCGCCCGCCAGCCGGCGCGGATCGCGCGTCAGGTAGCGGGAGCGGCGCCAGGCGAGCTTGGCGAGCCCGACGGCTGCGCCGGCGCCGGCGACGACGGCGAGCAGGATCCAGATCGTGCTCGCGCCGCCGGGGGGCGAGACGGGCCGCCGGCGGGCCTGCCGCTCCCGCAGGGCATCGAGGCGGTCGAGCTCCCCTGCGCCGCCCGGGTCGAAGCCGCTGCCGCTGAGCCCGCCGGCGAAGCCTGCACCCGCCGCGTCGCCGGGGTTGAAGGTCGGCGAGGACGAGCTGTAGTCGGCGGCGAGCTCGCCGCGGCCGGGCGTCGGATCGAAGGAGAGCCACCCGTAGCGCGGGAACCAGACCTCGACCCAGGTGTGTGCATTGTGGTCGGTGACCGTCCAGACCCCGTTGCGGTGCTTGCCGCTCGTGAAGCCGGCAGCGACGCGGGCCGGAATCCCGAGGAAGCGGAGCATCAGCGCCATCGAACCGGCGAACTGCTGGCAGTAGCCGCGGCGCCCCGCGTCGACGAAGTGGGCGAGCGGCGGGACACCTCCCGTCGGGGGCGGCGGCTGCTCGTCGTATTCGAAGCCGCCCGTCGTCCGCAGCCACGCCTCGATCGCCACGGCTGCGCCGTACGGCCCGGTTGCGCCGCGGGAGAGCCGCGCCGCTTGCCGGTAGAGGCCCTCGTAGTCCCAGAGCGCGAACTGGTTCTGGTCCTCGAAGAGGGCCGCGAGCTCGCGCGCCCGGCCGGGCGTGCCGAACGGCGAGACTCGGGTCCGGCCGATCTCCAGATACCGATTCAGCGTCGCGGGATAGTTCGGGCGCGACTGCGCGAGAATGGCCGGCTTCGGCTGCGGCGCGTAGCTGTAGACGTCGTAGCGCTGACCTCGTTGGAGCGCTCCCTGGCGGCGAACGATCCCGCCGCTGAGAAAGCGGACACGTCCCAGCGGGGTTGCCTCGAAGACGATCGGCGCCGCGGCTGCGACCAGATGGTCATCAGCGAGCCCGACGACCTCGATCTCCTGCTTCGTCCAGTTTCGCGAGTCGAGGGCGGCGCGTGGCAGCAGCGGGTCGCGCGCCAGGCGCCCGGTTGCGATTCCCGTCGAGAGCTGCGCGAGATTCTCGAGCCAGCGGTCCTCGGCGAACAGGTCGAGCGTCGTGGCGCGCCAGTAGAGGCTTCGCTGCGGCGCGCGGATCCGCAGGACGACCGTCGGCTTGTCGGGGAAGTCGATCCCGCCGTAGTTCGCGTCCCAGACATAGTCGACGCCGACCGGCGTGCCGGACGCTCGGTACGGATCCCAGCGCTCCCAGGCGAGCACCCCGTCCTTTGCGACCGCGGCCGTGCTCGAGAGCCCGACCGCCGCGACGATCACGACGATGCCTGCGGCGAGCGCGGGAGTCGGCCGCGTCAGCCGGAGCGACGCGAGCAGCCAGAGCGCCGCCGCGAGGATCAACGACCCGTAGGCGAGGCCGGCGGTCGGCAGCAGGGTTGCAGGCCAACCGGCGCCCGCGAGCAGGACGAGCACGGCGGGCAGCGGTCGCCGTGAGGCGATCGCGAGGCCGAGCACGACGCAGAAGCCGAAGATCGCGAGTACGAGCACGCCGTGCATTGCCGGAGACTCGACGCCCGAGAACGGGACGCGCGTGTCGTAGTAGCCGGCGAAGCCGTCCTCGAAGCTCTCGAGCGCCGGGGCGAAGAAACCGCGCCTCGGACCGCCGTCAGGTTCAGGGGATCCGAACGCCACCCAGGCAGCGACGAGCGCGACCCAAGGGACTGCGACAAGCCGCGCGGCAAGCGTCGGCAGGAGCGCCGGGACGAGCGCGAGCAGCACGACCCAGAGCCCGTCGGCGCCGGCGGCGCGCGGATCCTCGAGCCGCAGCCACGCGAGCCCGACGAGCGCGGCGGGCGTCGAGTAGGCGACGACCGTTCTACCCACCGCCCTAGGCATGGTGTGCCCTCCGAGCGGCCGAGCTTCCGCCGAGGACGGCGCGCAGGTCGTCGCCCCTGCGAACCACCGCAACCGGGATCCCCGCAGTCTGGAGTCGCAGCAGCTCCGGCTCGACAGCCGTCGGCCGTCCGGCGAAGCTCGCGGAGTCGACCCAGACGAGCGAGACGCCGTGACTCGCCTGAGCGCGCTGCGCGAGCTTCCGCGCGAGCGCGGGCGTGACTCGCGCCGTCACGACGACGAGCTCGAGGGAGCGAGCAGCCGGGCCGCCTTCCCGAGCGAGCAGCTCGACGACCGGCACCGTCGCCCCCGGCTCGGCGGCGGCGAGAGCCTCGAGCGCCGCGAGCCAGTCCCCTTCCAGCGAGGCCACAGGCACGCTCGTCGGCGGCGAGCCGTTCACCGCGAGCACAGCCCGGCGCCCGCGCGCCGCGTGGGTGTGGAGGATCGAGCCCGCAGCGCGAACGGCGACATCGAAGCTCTCGCCGACGGCGCCCGCCTCGTCCGCGTCGAGGACGACGGCGATCTCGTCTCGCGGCGAGTCCTCGAGCTCCTTCACCATCAACTGGCCCCGCCGGGCGGTGGAGGCCCAGTGCACCTTGCGCAGCGACTCGCCCTCGACGTACTCGCGCACCGAATGGAGGTCGAAGCCGGACGGCCTGCGCAGCAGCAGCCGGCGCCCGTCCTGCGCGTGCGCGCCGCTCTCGGAGAAGAGATCGCTGAGCGCGACGAGCCGCGGATAGACGACGAGCGCGCCGCCGGCGACCAGCTCGACCTCGCTCCGGGCGAGCCCGAACGGGTCCTCGATCCCCGCCATCGTCTCATCGACCGCGTAGCGGCCACGCGGTACGCGCTCGAGGACGTAGGTGCCGCGATAGAAGCGCCCGTCGCGCCGGAGCGGCGTCCGCCGCCCTCCGATCCTGGCGATGTGCTCCCGGATCTCGAGCGAGGGCGGCGGGACTCGCGAGCGCGGCTGCGCCTCGATCGTGACCCAGACGTCCTCTCCCTCGACGTGGGCGCCGCGGCCCGCACGCCGTCTGAGCCCGATCGGCCCGGCCGCAAGCCGCACCCACGCGCGGGCCGCGAGCGGCGCCAGCACGAGTCCCGTTGCGGCCGGATAGAGCACCTTCGCGCCGAAGAGCCAGGCAACCCCGTAGGCGAGAAGGCCGACGGCGAGCGTCAGCTTGCCGCGGCGGGTCATTGCCGCGTCTTCAAGCGGAGCCCGTCAAACCGGGACAGGAGTCTGCTCGACCGCCTCCCGCACGAGCTCATCGGCGGTCAGGCCGGCGGAGCGCGCCTCGGGGGCGAGGATCAGCCGATGGCCGAGAACCGGCTCGGCGATCGCCTTGACGTCGTCCGGGAGCACGTAATCGCGCCCCTCGGAGAGCGCGCGGGCCTTCGCGACGCGCAGGAGCGCGATCCCCGAGCGGGGACTGGCGCCGAGCGCGAGCCGAGAGCTCGCCCGGGTGTGGCGCAGCAACGCGACCACGTACCGATTGAGGCTCTCCTCGACGAAGATCGAGCGAGCCTCGTCGATCGTCGCGAGCACCTCCTCGGTCGAGGCCACCGGCTCGAGGGTCTCGAGCGGCGGCGCGGTCGTCTGCTCGGCCAGCATCCGCGCCTCCTCGGCGAGTTGCGGGTAGCCGAGCGAGAGCCGCATCGTGAACCGATCGAGTTGCGCCTCGGGCAGCGGATAGGTGCCCTCGTACTCGATCGGGTTCTGCGTTGCGAGCACCATGAACGGGCGCTCGAGCGGATAGCTCTCGCCGTCGATCGTGACCTGGATCTCCTGCATCGCCTCGAGCAGCGCCGACTGGGTCTTCGGCGAGGCCCGGTTGATCTCGTCCACTAGCAGGACGTTCGCGAAGACCGGACCGGCGCGGAACTCGAACGCATTCGCGCGCTGGTTGAAGACGTTGACGCCCGTCACGTCCGAGGGGAGCAGGTCCGGCGTGAACTGCAGGCGCGAGAACTCGAGGTCGACCGAGCGGGCGAGCGCCTTCGCGAGCATCGTCTTGCCGACGCCCGGAAAGTCCTCGATGATCAAGTGCCCCTCAGCGACGAGGCAGAGCACGCAGAGGCGGAGCGTCTCCGCCGGTGCGTGGACGACCAGCGCGACGTTGGCGGCTATCCGGTCGAGCGTCTCCGCGGAGGATGCCAGGCCGACCGGGTCTCTACGCGCCTCCATCGCGCTCCTCGAGCAGGCGCTCGACCTCGTCGAGGACGGCCGCAGCGATCTGCGGCTTCGGCGCGCGCGGCACCGCTCGTTCACCGGCGCGGGTGATCAGGACGACCTCGTTCTCGTCGGCGTCGAACCCGATTCCCTCTCGGCTCACGTCGTTGTAGACGACGAGATCCAGGTTCTTGCTGTGCAGCATCGTCCGCTTGCGCGCGAGACCCGCTGCGCCTGCCTCCGCGCCGAAGCCGACGAGCACCTGCCCGTTTCGCTCGCGGGCGCCGAGCCCTGCGAGCACGTCGGCGGTCGGCTGGAGCTCGACGCTCCAAGTCTCGGAGCTCTTCGGGCGCTTCGACTCGCTCGTCGCGACCGGCCGGTAGTCGGCGACGGCGGCAGCCATGACGACGACGTCCGCCGCGGCCGTCCGCGCGCTCGCCTCGCGCTCGACATCGGCTGCCGTCGGCGTCTCCACGACCCGCACGCCGGCCGGAGGAGGCACGGCCAGATTGGCGGCCAGAAGCGTCACAACGGCCCCGCGGCGGCGCGCCTCGGCGGCCAGGGCGACGCCCATCCTCCCCGACGAGCGGTTTCCGAGGAAGCGCACGGGGTCGAGCGGCTCGCGGGTTCCGCCGGCGGTCACGAGCATCCGCTTCCCGGCGAGCACGCCGCTCACGCCCTCGTCAACCGAATCTTCAAGCGACTGGGTTCCGAGAGCTCGGGCTACGACGTCGGCGATCTCAGCCGGCTCGGCCATCCGGCCGGCGCCGACCTCGCCCTCGGCGAGCTCCCCTACGCCCGGATCGATCACGATCGCGCCGCGCTCTCGGAGAACGTCGACGTTCGCCCGAGTGGCCGCGTGCTCCCACATGCGGGTGTTCATCGCCGGGGCGACGACGAGCGGCCCTCGATGGGCGAGCGCAGCCTCGGTGAGAACATTGTCGGCGAGCCCGTGGGCGAGCTTCGCGAGCGTGTTCGCCGTCAGCGGCGCGATCACGAGCGCGTCCGCTCGCTCGAGGTGCGGGTACGGATCTGCAGGCGGCGCGGCGCGCGCGAGCGCATAGAACGTCTCGGCGGCGACGAAGCGCTCGACTCCCGGCGTCGGCAGCGGCAACACCTCGTGGCCGGCGCGGACGAACAGGCGGACGAGCTCGCAGGCCTTATAGGCCGCGATGCCACCCGTGATCCCGAGGAGGATGCGGGCCATCGCGGGACATTGTGCCTACACCGCTGTGGAGCGATCGGCACGCAACCGGGACGAAGCCGTCACACGCTTGTCACGCCTCTCCCTCCACCGTTCTCACCCCGTGGGCGGGTGGGGGGTGGCGAGGTGGGTCCTACGCCCAGGTCCACGTGGCGACGGTTCGATAGCCGGAGCCGACCGACGAGAGACGCGAGATTACTTCCTGTAGGCGTACTTGATCTTGCCCTGGGCGACTTCCTCCAGGGACATGGTCAAGTAGTTCTTGGAGCGGGACTCGACGAGCGGCGGCGGCGCCTCCTCGAAGCCCATGCCCTCGCCGAGCTGATGGTGGTAGTTGTTGATCTGGCGAGCGCGCTTCGCGGAGACGATCACGAGCGCGTAGCGCGAGTCGACACCGCCGTTCTCGGTGTCCAGCAACTGGTCGATGCGAGGGTGGATCATCGACGGGCCATGGTACCTGCGAGTTGGAGCTCCCGCTCGACGAGCGCCGCGAGCGCCTCCGTCGCGCGCTCGAGATCGTCGTTTCGAACCATGTAGCGGAAGCGATGCGCCTGCTCGAGCTGGAATCGAGCCAGCGGAATGCGAGCCTCGATCTCCCCCGAGCTCTCCGTGGCGCGCGCCCTCAAACGACGCTCGAGCTCGGGCACGTCAGTGGCGATGAAGAGCGTGACGCTGCCGTCGACCTGCTCCTGAACGGCGAGCGCCCCATCGAGCTCGAGCTCGAGCACGCAGACTCGACCGTCCTCTGCGATCCGATCGATCTCGGAGCGAAGAGTGCCGTAGCGGTGGCCGGACACGTACTCGACCTCCTCGAGAAACTCGCCCGCCTCGATCCGGCGCACGAACTCCTCCTCTGTGAGGAATAGATAGTCGCGCCGATCCTCCTCGTTCGGGCGCTGAGCCCGGGTGGTAGCGGAGACGGCCACCTCCAGCTCGGGCAATCGGTCGAGCAGCTGCCTGATCAGCGTCCCCTTCCCGGCCCCTGACGGGCCGGTGATCACGAAGACGGGCGGGACCGAGCTTCTACCTGTTGAAGAGGCCAATGAGCTCGGCCCGTTGGCGCTCGGAGAGACCACCTACCGTCTTCGACTGGCTGATCCGGCACTGGTTCAGGAGCCTCGCTGCCTTGACCCGCCCGAACTTCGGCACCGCCATCAGCATGTCGAAGACCTTCGCGGTCGAGACATACTCCGGCGGATCGAGCAGGATCGTCTCGATCTGAGCCCCGCCGTCCTTGAGGTCCTTCTTCAGCTTGGCACGCCTCACGCGGATGTCGTTCGCCCGTTTCAGAGCTTCCATCCGCTGGTCGAGCGACCGCAGAGGAGCCTGGGCCTGCATCTTCGTCGTCACCATGAGCGCGGGATACTACCAGCCTCGCCGTCGCGGTCAAGCAG
>JBPCJB010000278.1:0-8174 GCA_051005735.1 Gaiellaceae bacterium
GGTCGACACCGAGGAGCTCGTGACGGCCGAGGCGCTCTGGGTCGCGACCCGGGCCGGCGTCTATGGGAATGTGCCGCTCCTCGTCGCGCTCGTCTTCGGGCTCGATCCGGCGTGGGGAATGCTCGCCGTGCCGCTGATTGCGTTCATCGCCGGCTTCGGCTGGGCGTGCTTCGGGATCGCGATCGCCGGCTACGCCTCCTCGATCGAGAACTTCAGCTACGTGATCAGCGCCGTCCTGACCCCGCTCTTCCTCGTCGCCGGCACGTTCTTCCCGCTCAGCGAGCTGCCGCGCTGGGCGCAGATCGCCGGCAACTTCAACCCGCTCATCACTGCGTCGAGCTCGTCCGCCATGCTGCGTTCGGCTCGGACGGGTGGGTCGATCTCGCCCGGCTCGGCGCGCTCCTTCTCTTCGGGCTCGTGATGTGGCGGGTCGCGATCCACGCGATGACGCGCAAGCTCGTCGACGAAGCACGAAGAAGGGGCCGGTCCGGCCCCTTCTGAAACGTCCTCGTCGCTTCTCTTAGAGAAGCCAGATGAGAAGCAGGATGATCACGACCAGAGTCAGAAGTCCGCCACCGATGTACATATGTCCACCCTCCGTGGTTGCTTTTGGGACAACAACGAACGAGCCGAGGCATAGGTTACGCCCTCGCTACGATGGCTGCGCGTGGCGACGTGGCCGAGTGGTTAGGCAGAGGCCTGCAAAGCCTCGTACAGCGGTTCGAATCCGCTCGTCGCCTCTTGTGGCTTGCTCTGACCGCGCTCGTCGGGCAATCGTTGAGACCGGGTCGTCTGGTTGAGGTGCCCAAGTCGGAGCGAGAGGCTCTTCGAGCTACGCGACGAGCGAGACCGACGGCTCTGCGGGTGCCGTCGCGACGAGAGGGAGGAACACGTCGACGACAGTAGGATCGAACTGCGTCCCCGCCCCCGCACGCAGTTCCTCGCACGCTTGTGCGTTTGAGAGCCGCCTGCGGTAGGGACGGTCGGTCGTCACGGCGTGGAAGGCGTCGCAGACGAAGATGATGCGCGATTCGAGCGGGATCTCCGTGCCGGCACGCCCGTCCGGATACCCCGTTCCGTCCCAGCGCTCATGGCAGTGACGAACGATCGGTCTTACCTCTGCCAGCCGCTTGATCGGCGCGAGGATGCGCTCGCCGAGCTCCGGGTGCAGCTTCATCACCGCCAGCTCCTCCGCCGTCAGCGGCCCCGGCTTGCCGAGGATCTGCGACGGGACTCCGATCTTGCCGATGTCGTGGAACAGGGCCCCGAGCTCGAGTCGCTTCAGCGCGGCCGTCCCGAGCTCGAGCTCGCGGCCGACGGCGAGCGCGAGATCCGTGATCGCGCGGGCGGGAGAGGAGGTGTAGGCGTCATTCGCCTCGAGCGCGCTCGCGAGCGCCTCGACCGTGGAGAGGAACGTCGTCTCGAGGCTCTCGAAGCTGCCTGCGCTCGCGATCGCGAGCTTCGCCTGGCTCGCGATCCCCGCCAGCAGCTCGAGCTCCCGCTCGCCAAGCTGAACCTCGCCGCCGAACGCGGCGATCCAGCCGTGGCGCCCGCCTTCGAGAGCGAGAGGCGCGACGGCCGCATCGCCGATCAGGAACGGCCGGCTCGGCGCCGCAAGCTGCGGCGGTGTCGGCGGCTCCCCTAACTGCCGGGTGCCGTCGCCCCAGACGGCGTGAGCGACGAGCTCTCCGCTCTCGTCCGCCACCGACACCGTGGCCTCCGGGCACTGAAGGATCCGCGCGGTGAACTCGACGACGGGCTGGATGACCGCTTCCAGCCCTTCCGCCTTCGCGAGCTCGCTGCTCAGCTCCAGCAGCGTCCTGGCATCTGCGGCCTCGCGCCGCTGCGACTCGTAGAGCCTCGCGTTCTCGAGCGCGACCGAGGCGTGGCCGGCGAGGACCTCGAGCAGCCGCACGTCGTCGAGGTCGAACTGGCTCAAGCCGAGCTTCGAGATCACGACCACTCCGATGGCTCGGGAGCCGTAGAGGAGCGGCACGGCGAGCATCGACTCGTCGATCCGCTCGGTCCCGGGAATCTGAACCGCGAACTCGCATCGCTCGCTGTCGGCGATGAGCAAGGACTCGCCCCGCTCGGCGGCCCTACCGGTGATTCCCTCGCCAAAGCGCGTCCGCAAGGCGTCGGCGCTCTCGTCGGCGTAAGGGCCGATCGCTGCGCCGCCGAATGCGATCGGCTCGAGGATCTGACCCTCCGCGAGATAGACGCGACAGCTGTGGTAGTCGATCAGCGTCCGCAGCTCGTTCACGATCGTCTCCCCGATCCGCCGGACGTCGTTCAGCCGGCTGAGCTTGCCGGCGAGGCTCTGGAGCATCTTCAGGTGGGCGCTCGAGCGAACGTCCTCGTGCCGCCGTGAGAGACCTGTGCCGACAGGTCGCTCGCTCGTCCTCTGGTCGAAGAGCACGACCGCGTTCTTCCCGTGGGACTTGGCCGTCATCATCGCGGCCTCCGAGCAGGCCACCAGCTCGCGCGGGTTCATCCCGTGCTCGGGGCCCTGGGCCACGCCGACGGAGACGGTGATCGCGCCGACCGGCTCGAAGTCGAGGGACTCGATCTCCGACGCGAGGCGCCGGGCGAGCGCGACCGCTTCGCCGGCGTCGCAAGCGGTCATGATCACGCTGAACTCCTCGCCGCCCGTCCGGCAGGCGACGTCACGCGCGCGCACGGAGCGCCGCAAGAGGTCGGCCAGCTCGACGAGGACCTGGTCGCCGGCGCAATGACCGTGAACATCGTTCACACGCTTGAAGTCGTCGATGTCGAGCATCAACAGCGCGACGCTCTCGTGCGCGCGGCTGGCCAGCGTCAGCTCGGTGCGCAGGCGCTCGTGGAAGTAGCGGTGGTTGTAGAGGCCCGTGAGGGAGTCGGTCTGGGCCTGGAGCTCGAGCCCCGCGCGAATCTGCGCGTTGTCGATCGCGAGGGCCGCGGCGTCTCCGAACCACCCGACCAGGCGCAGCTCCGATTCCGTGAAGGCTGCGTCGGCGCTCAGTCGGTAGACGTTCAGCGCGCCCTTCAGCGAGCCTCGTGCCACGAGTGGAACGGCGATCAGCGCCTCAGGATCGTCCGCCGGCGTTCCCGGGACGGTCTTCACGCGCGGGTCGAGGTGCGCGGCATTGGTGAGGACCGGCTGGCGCTTCGCGGCGACCCAGCCTGTGATCCCCTCGCCGAACCGCAGGCGCGCCGCAAGCATCTGTTCCGACAACGCTCCACGCGCCAGCGCCGGCACGAGGATCTGCTGCGCCTCGTCGGCCTCGAAGATCACGAGCGCGTCGTGCGGGATCAACTCTGCGAGCGTGTCGGCGATCCGGTCGAGCAGGGTGTCCAGGTTCTGCTCCGCCAGGACGTCGTGGAACACCTCGGCGAGAACGCCTGTCTCGCGATAGGCGCTGCCGAGCTCGACCGTCCTGTCGATCCGGAGGTGGCGCTCACGACCGAAGATCGCGAGCAGCGCGATGAGCGGGAGCGCGAGCATCCAGGCGAAGGAGAACGCCGCCGCCGCGAAGGCGGTCAGAAGGGCGGCGGGGGCGAGCAGGGAGTCGACGACGAAGACCCAGAGCAGAAATCGAACGATCTGCAGCGGAGGCACCCCGTGGGCGAGCCGATCGCGGAGCGTCGAGCTCGTCAGGTCGAACAGGAATTGCGCGCCGAGCGCCGCGAGGTAGAGCGGCCAATCGCCCCAGCTGGGCTCCCGCTCGCCGGCGAGAGCGAACACGAGCACAGGGCCGATGGCGTGCCACGAGCTGCAGAGCGGAACGAGGAGCCGCTCGGGGTGCGTCCTCTGCCTGGCGGAATCGATCGCGCCGGCCAGCACGAGCCCGGCACCGACGCAGAGCGGCACCCACGCGAGGGGAAGCACGAACAGCATCGGCACGAGCAGGAGCTGCGTCGGAACTGCCGAGCCGGCGCCGATCTCAAACTCGACTCGCGAGACAAGCGCGTAGGCGATCACGAGGAGCAGGGCCGTGAACACCGAGCTGGATCGCTGCGTGGGTACGAGCGGGACGAACGCGAGGGCGGCGGCGAGGAAGCCGCCGCCCATGATTGCCGAGGTCGCGAGGTCGCGTCCGGTCATCCTCTGAGCTCGGCGCCGCCGCGCATGCTCCACGAGTTCGGTGTCCTGAGAGCCGAGCACCGGAACGCTCGTCGACCGGGGGCGTGGCAGGGCCGCTCCCTCTGCTGCGGCGCTGCTCACGCTTGGCTCAGCTCCCCTTGTAAGGATCGACGTAGACGTCGTCGATGCGCCAGCTCGCTGCGCTGCCTTGAGGGGTGAAGCGGAAGGCGACGTTCGTCGAGCCGTTCGTCAGCAGCGGCAGGGCCGTCAGGTTGGCGAGGACCAGGACCGGCAGCGTCGGCTGCCAGCTGGAGCCTGCCTCCACGAGCCCGATCCGGACCGTCTGGGTCAGGCCGAGGATGTTGCGGTATATCACCTCGACCTTCATGGTCGCGAGCGCCGAGCCGGTGTTGAGCGCGAAGAACCGGAGTGTCGGCGACAACGTGCCGATGCAGATTGCTCCGCTTGTTGCCGACGAGCCGCTCGGCAGGGAGAGTGACCGGCTGTCCCCGGGGCCACCTACGTTGAAGCTCTCGTTGCCGGCGACGATCTTGGCGCCGCCGGTCAGGGTCCACGCCCCGGTCGACTCGAAACCGCCGTTGGCTGCGAGCTCGTAGTTACCCGGGTCGAGCCACGGGAGGAACGGTTTGGACAGTGTCTGCCCCGTGCAGGGCACGAGGACCGGGTCGAGGGGGCCGGCCGACCCAGGCGAGACGCCGACGGCGCCCGCGAGCGCTGTCACGAGGACGCAGATGAGGAGACGCCGGGTGGGCCGGCGTGTGAGGACGTGAACCGCAGAGTTCATACAAGCCTCTCTTCGTGAATTGCCGTAGTCCGCTCATTCTCCGTCGGGGCTCGGCCTGCGCGTCCCCTTTTCGGGTGCTACGCGCAAGTTCGGCAAAGGCGCTGGATGGGTGAGGTGGAGTGGCCGGAACTGAGCGCGGCCACTCGCGGAGCCGCAGCTACGAAGCAGCGCCTTCGAGCTCCCGCTTGCGGCGCGAGGTCGCCGACTGGCGCTTGGAGGACGAGAACTCGACCTTGCGGAGGCGGATCGACTTCGGCGTCACCTCGACGCACTCGTCGTTTCGGATGAACTCGAGCGCCTGCTCGAGCGAGATCGGCCGCGGCGGGATCAGGCGCACGAGCTCGTCGGAGCTCGAGGCGCGCATGTTCGTCAGCTTCTTCTCCTTGCACGCGTTCACGTCCATGTCCTCGCTGCGGGCGTTCTCGCCGACGACCATTCCCTCGTACACCTCGACGCCCGGAGCGACGAAGAGGACGCCGCGCTCCTGCAGGTTCGAGAGCGCGAAGGCGGTCGTCGGGCCGCGCCGGTCGGCGACGAGGCTGCCGGAGGGACGGGTACGGAGCTCGCCGTGCCAGGGCTCGTAGCGCTCGAAGACGTGGTGCATGATCCCGGCGCCGCGCGTCTCCGTTAGGAACTCGGTGCGGAAGCCGATCAGCCCGCGCGCCGGCACGAGGTACTCCATCCGCGCCCAGCCGGTGCCGTGGTTGACCATCTGCTGCATCCTCCCCTTGCGCAATGCGAGCATCTGCGTGACGACGCCGATGTAGTCCTCGGGGACGTCGATCGAGACCCGCTCGACCGGCTCGTGCCGCTTGCCGTCGACCTGCTTCGTCAGTACCTCGGGCTTGCCGACGGTGAGCTCGAAGCCCTCGCGGCGCATGATCTCCACGAGCACCGCGAGCTGGAGCTCGCCGCGGCCCTGCACCTCCCAGATCTCCGGGCGCTCAGTCGCGAGGATGCGCAGCGAGACGTTGCCTACGAGCTCCTGCTCGAGCCTCGTCTTGATCATGCTCGCGGCCACCTTGTCGCCCTCGGCGCCCGCGAGCGGCGAGGTGTTGATCCCGAGCGTGATCGAGAGCGAGGGCTCGTCGACCGCCGTGACGGGCAACGGACGTGGGTCGTCCGGGTCGGCGATCGTCTCGCCGATCGTCACGCCCGGGAGGCCCGCGAGCGCGACGATCTCGCCGGGGCCGGCCTCTTCGGCGGGGACGCGGTCGAGCGCGTCGGTGACATAGAGCTCGGTTGCGCGCGCATTCTCGATCGTCCCGTCGGCGCGGCACCACGCGATCTGCTGGCCCTTGCGGAGCGTCCCGTGGCGGACGCGGCAGAGCGCGAGCCGGCCGACGTACGGGGAAGCGTCGAGGTTCGTGACGAGCGCCTGCAGAGGGTGCTCGGGATCGTGCGAGGGCGCGGGCACCGTCTCGAGCAGCGTGTCGAAGAGCGGCCTGAGGTCGTCGGCGAGGTCTTCCTCCGCCAAGCCGGCGCGGCCCTCGCGGGCGATGCAATAGACGATCGGGAATTCGATCTGGGTCTCGTCCGCGTCCAGGTCGAGGAAGAGCTCGTAGACCTCGTTCACGACCTCCTCGGTGCGCGCGTCCGGACGGTCGACCTTGTTCACTACGAGCACGACCGGCAGGCGCGACTCGAGCGCCTTGCGGAGAACGAAGCGCGTCTGCGGCAGCGGCCCCTCGCTGGCATCGACGAGCAGAAGCACGCCGTCGACCATCGTCAGGCCGCGCTCGACCTCGCCGCCGAAGTCGGCGTGGCCGGGCGTGTCGATGATGTTGATCTTCGTGTCGCCGCGCTGGACAGCGGTGTTCTTGGCGAGGATCGTGATCCCCTTCTCGCGCTCGAGATCCATCGAGTCCATCACGCGCTCATTGACGTCCTGGTTCGCGCGGAACGAGCCCGACTGCCAGAGCATCGCGTCGACGAGAGTCGTCTTGCCGTGGTCGACATGGGCGACGATCGCGACGTTGCGCAGGTCGTCTCGGCGGGCGGGGAAGTCTCGGCGCGGCACCGAACGAGGGTAGCTACGCGACTGGAGCGCCGTCCTCGACCTCGCGGTCGGGACGGATCAGGACGAGCCCTGCGTCGTGGGGGTGGACGGCGAGTACGACTGCGTCCTCCTTGCCGAGCGCGCACACGACCTGGCTGCCGACGAGCTCGCCCGCCTCCTCGGGTGTGATCGGCGCCGGTGTCTCGCGGCTTCCGCGACCGCCGAGGTCGAGCGTCAACAGCGCCGAGGGGCCGCGGGCGCCCGGATGAGCCGCGACGGCCGTCACGCGACCGATCACGAGATCGAGCTCCTGGATCGCCTGCGCCGGCTCCATAGCTCGCTCGTTCCCGGCGCTACCCAACCGCAAGCGCGACGAGCGCGACGAGTCCGGCGGGCACGAGCAGAACGCAGAATGCTCCGGCGAAGAAGGTCAGAGCGAGGAACGGAGGCGTGAAGACGCGCAGCGGCACCGCGAACCCGACGAGGTCGCGGGTCGAGCCGGCCACTCCACGCAGCCGCCAGAGCAGCGAGGGCGCCCGCCTGAAGCCGGAGCCGCGAGCAGCCCCGGCGATCCGTGTCAGCTCCGCGAGCTGATCCCTGCCCTGAGTCGGCATCCGGCGCAGCCGCTCGGGCAGCCGCGCCACCTCGCGAAGACCGGCCGCGAAGAGGAGCAGGATCGCCGGTGCGGCGACGAGGACCAGGATAAGGACGCCGTCGAGAGCCGAGAAGCCGCCTCGGGCCAGCACGGCCGCGAGAGCGGCGATGCCAAGCAGGGCGACCAGCGCAAGCCGGACGACGAGACGGACGACGGCGTCGACGAATCGGCTCAGTCTCTGTAGATCGGTCACGTCGACCGTCACTCTCGTCATCGCGGCTCACGTTAACCTGCCTTCCGTGGACAGGGCACTCGCCTTCGCCGCGGAGCTGGAGGAGCGCGATGCGGCGCTTGCCGGGCTTCTGGCGCTGCTCCTCGGGCTCGGCCGGCGGGTCGATGAGAGCCTCGAGGCAGCGGGCCGGATCCGCGACTTCCTCGAACGCTTGCCGCGCGAGCGTGGGCAGCTCGAGGCAACGCTGGCGGAGGCCGAGCGTGAGCACGAGGCGGCTCAGACCGAGCTCGCGGAGGCTCGGCGCGCCATCGGGCGCGCGAAGGGCGAGGAGGCTCGGGCGACGGCTCGCCGGCGCGAGTCGAATGTCGCCAGCGACGCCCGCACCACCGCCGAGGGGCGAGCGCAGCTCGTCGCCCGGCGAGGGGAGTTGGCGCTTGAGGAAGTGGCTGCTGAGGGGCCGAATCTGTCTCTTCTCCCCAC
>JBPCJB010000279.1:0-3064 GCA_051005735.1 Gaiellaceae bacterium
CCTTCTGCTGGGTCACGAACTGCTGCTGCTGGCGCTGCAGCTCGAGCTCGCGCGCCAGCGTGTAGGCGGAGTAGTTGCCCGCCCACATCCGGATCCGGCCGCGGTCGAGCGAGGCGATCTCGGAGACCGTCTCGTCGAGCAGGTAGCGGTCGTGCGAGACGACGACCGCCGCGCCGTCGAAACCCGCGAGCAGACGCTCGAGCAGCGAGCGCCCGACGGCGTCGAGATGCGCCTCGGGCTCGTCGAGCAGGAGGATGTCCGGATCCTGGGCGAGACACGCGGCGAGGGCGGTCAGCTTACGCTGGCCTCCCGAGAGCGCGGTCGTCGGCAGCCCGAGGTCGGCCTCCTCGATCCCCACGTCGAGGAGCGTCGCCCGCGCCCTTCCCTCGATGCTCGGGCCGCCGAGGGTCTCCCAGCGCTCGAGCAGCTCCTCCTGACGGCGTAGGACGCGCGCCATCTTCTCGAGGTCGCTCGCAAGCGCGGGCGAGCCGAGCTGCTCCGAGACGCGATTGAGCTCGCCGTCGAGTTCGGCCAGGTCGGGGCGCGCCGCGAGGACGGCCTCGATCGGAGTGCGCTCGTCGCCGAGCGGATGCTGAGGCAGGTAGGAGACCGTGATCCCGCGTCGCCGCACGGCCGTGCCCGCATCCGGCTCGTCGAGTCCTGCGAGGAGGCGCATCAGCGTCGACTTGCCCGAGCCGTTCGCTCCCACGATCCCGACGCGGGCGCGCGGCTCGATCGCGAAGTCGAGGCCGTCGAGCACCGTTCGCGTCCCGAACGACTTGCGGACGGCGTTCAGCGACAGGAGCGCCAATGCTCTACGAGCTGGCGCGAACGACGCTGAGGACGTAGTCGTAGCGTCCGTCGCGTAGCGCATCGACGAGGCGACCAGAATCGCTCGATCCGGCGCCCGAGCCGGCCAACCCTGCCCGGCTCGTGAGCACCTCGTAGAGACGCCCGTCGCTCATCCCGGCCTCACGGCCGGCGGCGACGAGCCGCGGCACGACCGGCAGGGGCTTTCCGTCCGGCGCGAACTGCCACGCGGGATAGAGATAGTCCTGGCCGGCGGGACGGCGCACACCGAGCAGCTCCCCGGCGCGGCGCATCGCGTCCAGTCGGTGCGTCCCGATCCCGAGCCGGGTCGAGAGCCAGGAGCCCGAGAGCGATTCGTCGGTGAGCCGTCGTTCCACGGCTCGAATCATGCCGGTACGAGCCGGCCGCGGCGACGCCGTCGACCCGAGAACGTCCAGCGCAGGCCCTGGACGGTCCAACCCGCCAGCGCGAGCAGGAGCAGGCCGAGGGCGACGATCGTGAAGAGGAGGTAGCGGTTCATGGCGTCCACGCTACGCCTCGGCTCCGACGGATTCATCGGTCGCGCTGCCGATCCCGCGTCATCCTCGAGGCGGATCTTTCGCTAGGAGGGGTTGGCGCTAGAGCTGCTCGAGCAGCGCCTCCCACGAGGCGTTGTCCCCACCGCCGTCGAAGCTGGCGACGACCTCGCCTCGCTCGTCGAGGAGGGCGACGAACGGCTGGTAGGTCGCCCCGAGCCTGCGGGCGAGCTCGCGGCTCGGATCCTGGATCTGCGGCCAGTCCCAGCCCATGTCGGCGAGGAAGGCCTTGGCCGTCTCAGGCGTGTCGGCGACGTTCAGCCCGAGGTACCCGTACTCCGGGTGGCTCTCGACGAATGCTGCGTAGGCGACCGCCTCGCTCTGGCAGGTACGTCACCAGGACGACCAGACGTTGACGAAGACCGGCTTGCCGCGGAAGTCCGCGACGCTGAGCGCCTCGCCCTTGAGGCCCACCCCGGAGATGTCGGGGCCGTTCCCCGCCGGTGTGGCGGTCTCGCGTTCGGCGCCTCCCGCCGCCGTCGTCGCGGTGGCCGCGCTCGAGGCGGGGGCGCTGCTCTCGTTCCCGCCGCAGCCGGCTACGACGAGAGCCGCGAGCATGACGATCGGCAGGATTCTCATCGCGTCAGCGTACCCAGCCGGCCGCTCTTCCACCGCTCGGCGCCGTTTCCGGTTCTCTCGCTCGGGGCACCCGCTTCCCGGTGAGGGCATGTCTGCCCCGGCAACACCGATCGGAGGTACGCCAAGTGAGCACCACCGTGATCGTGATCATCGTCATCGTCGCCCTGCTCGTCCTCGGGGCGCTGGCGCTGGCGGCGCGCCGGCGGCAGGCCCAGCAGGTCGAGGAGAAGCGAGACGAGGCTCAGAGCACGCGCGACGAGGCGCGGACGAGCGCCCGTCGAGCCGAGCAGGCCCGGCTCGCGTCCGAGGAGCAGGCGGAGGTCGCTCGCCGCGAGCGGGAGTCGGCCGACGAGCTCGAGCGGCGCGCGGCCGAGGTCGACCCGGATATCTCGGACGATGACCTCGACCGGCCCCGAAGAGATCGCGACTCCAGCTAGCGGCCGCACCCGAATCGAACGTTCGTGCGTTGTTCCACCACACCAAACGAAGGAGACAGATGAGCCTCTTGACCATCATCATCATCGTCGTGCTCGTCCTGCTCGTCCTCGGCTTCGTTGGCCGCGGCCGTTTCTAGGTCCATCCGCTTTTCGCTCTAGGCCGCCCGGCACTTGCCGGGCGGCTGCGTTTTCGCGACTCTAGGAGCATGCCGACCAAGCGTCTCCTCGGAGTGCTCGCGAATGCCGACCGCCAGGAGAGCCTTCCCAAGCTAGGCGGGATGGCTCGTCCGAACGGCGTCGTGATCGTCAGCGAGCGGTTCTGGGCCTTTGCGACGCCCAACGGCGATCTCTGCGAGGGCGCGATGCCGACGCGGAGCTCGCGGGTCGCGAGAATCCCACTCATCCGGGGGTTGCTCCAGCTCGCGTCGTCCATGGCGCCTCTCGCTCGTGGTCGCGGAGTCGCGCGCGGCCGCGAGCGCTTCTTCATCCTCGCTGCGCTTGCCCTGTCCTTTCCGCTCGTGGCGCTCCCCGCTCGGCTCGAGTTGCCGGCAGCTCTCGCGCTCTCCGCACTCTTGCTCACCTGGCTCTTTCGTGGTCGGACGCTCCGGCTGCACGGCGCCGAGCATCGCGCGATCGCGGCTGCCGAGCAGCGTCGGCTCGAAG
>JBPCJB010000280.1:0-8005 GCA_051005735.1 Gaiellaceae bacterium
AAGCTGCGCAAGAACGACGAGGGTGTCTGGGAGTACACCGAGCCCGACTGGGAGCAGCTGACCGCCGTCGTCACCGGCCACGGCCCGGCCTCGCAGGAGCGGCTCGCGTTCCGGCGGCTCTCGCGCGCCGAGGTGGACTGGGTCTCGAAGGCGATGCTGCCCGAAGCGGCCTGATGATCTGGGAGGTGTTTCGGCAGGAGCGGAAAGGCCAGCCGTTTGTCCACGGCGGCTCGTTCCACGCGCCCGACCAGGCCTTCGCGGACGCCTACGCGCGCGAGTTCTACGCCCGCCGGCAGGAGTCGGTGGCGCTCTGGGTCGTCCCCCGGGAGCAGATCCTGGAGATCGACGAGTTCCCGGACGAGTTCGACCTCAAGTACCGCCGCGTCGACGGCTACTCGATCAAGGCTCGGCTGAAGGAAGCGCGTGAGCGCGCCGGCGCCACGGCGGCCGCCGAGTAGATGAGCGCGCGGGCACAACTCCTTCTTGAGCTCGCAGACGACGAGCTGATCCTCGGCTGGCGCGATTCCGAGTGGACGGGGATCGCGCCGTTCCTGGAGGAGGACGTCGCCTTCTCTTCGATCGCCCAGAACGAGATCGGTCACGCGCGCGCGCTCTACGAGCTCGCAGCGCGCGAGCTCGGGGGCGATGCGGATTCGCTCGCCTTCGATCGCCGCCCCGAGGAGTACCGCTGCGCGCCGCTCGTCCAGACGCGGCTCATCGGTGACTGGGCGGCGACGATCGCACGTCACGTTCTCTACGAGACCGCCGATGCGATCCGGCTCGAGGCGCTGAAGGGCTCCGACGACGCCGAGCTCGCGGGGGTCGCCGCGAAGATGGATCGCGAGGAGGTCTACCACCGGCTGCACGCCGAGATGTGGCTCGCACGGCTCAGCGACGAAGAGCGGACACGCGCGGCGCTCGACGAGCTCTGGCCGTTGGCGCTCGGCGTCCTTCGCCCGGAGCTGCGTCCGCGCCTCGCCGAGCGGCTCGACCGCCACGAGGTCGAGGCCGTCGAGCGCACGGCGCCCGGGGAGGAGTTCGGCGAGCTGTGGAACGAGATGACGATGGTGCGCCGCTCGGCTCCGGCGGGCGCCCAGTGGTAACCGAGGCGGCTGTCTGGGAGGCGCTGGCGGAGATCCCCGACCCCGAGATCCCCGTGATCTCGCTCGTCGACCTCGGCGTCGTCAAGAGTGTCGCGATCGAGGGCGAGCGCGTGCATGTCGAGTTCACGCCCACCTTCATGGGCTGCCCGGCGCTCGAGGCGATGAAGGCGCAGATGGAGGCGGCGATCGAGGGCCTCGGGGCCGAGCCGCAGGTCGACGTCCTCCTGGACGACTCCTGGTCGACCGACAGGATCACCGTCGAGGGCCGCGAGAAGCTCCGCGAGGCCGGCTTCGCTCCACCCACGCCACGCGCAGCCGGCCCGACGACGCTCGTCCAGCTCCGGTCGAAGGCGTTCCGCTGCCCGTACTGTGGCTCGACCGAGACCCGACTCGACAACATCTTCGGCCCGACCCCGTGCCGCTCGGTGCGCTACTGCGAGAGCTGCCGCCAGCCGTTCGAGCAGTTCAAGACGATTTAGGGCGCTTCTTTCGGCGCGCTTCTTTCAACGGACACCCGTAGCGCATGCCCAAACCTGTGCCGTTTCTACTTCGACCACTTTCTGCCCGTTGACGACTCGTGGCCGGAGGGATTCACGGTCGAACTAGACGAATACCGCGTGAACATCGAGCCGCGCAGGGCCGCCGCCGCTGCCGCTAAGCCTGCTCGCGACCGCGCAGGAGCGAATCGCGCACCCCTTCCTCTGGGAGGCGATCGTCGCCGCAGCCACCGCCGTCGAGATCGCCTCCGAGTGGTACGTCGAGCGCAGCGGCCGTGCCGGGGACGACGACGTGCGGGCGATCCTTGCGGCGCGCAACACCAGCTTTGTGGAGAAGCGCTACGACCAACTCCCGCAGCTGATCAGCGGCCGCTCACTGCGCAACGAGCATGCGGACGATTACGACGACGTGCAGCGCCTGTAGCGCGCGCGCAACAGCGGCGCGCACGCCGGCGCGCTCACCTATCGCGAGGACAGTAGAGGTGAACGTCGACCAGCCTGTCGCCGTCAACTTCGTGACTGCCGCGCACGCGGCGGTCGAGTGGCTTGATCGCATCGTGGATGCCTCCTAGCGCCGCCAGCCTGAACAGGAGTGGCTTGTACTGTCCGCAGCCTGGTGTCCGACTGGACAGACAGAAACGAGCACGATCCCGGCGTCACGCTCCTCGAGCTGCTCGTCTGGCTTGCCGGCGCCCTCTCTCTCGCACTCGGCCTCTATGTCTACTTCAAGCGCCGCGACAGCCGCTCGCGCGTGGGGTGGCCACCGCGCTAGCTCCTGATTTGACATGTGACCTTTTGGTCACCTATAGTGATGGCGTGAGTGACGACGACCGTGTGTTCAAGGCGCTTGCCGACCCGACGCGGCGCTTCCTGCTCGACCGGCTCTTCGCGCGTGACGGCCGCACGCTGACTGAGCTCGAGTCCGAGCTGGAGATGACGCGCTTCGGCGTGATGAAGCACCTGCGCGTTCTCGAGGACGCCGGCCTCGTCGTCGCACGCCGTCAGGGCCGGGAGAAGCTGCACTTCCTGAACCCGGTCCCGATTCGGCTGATCCACGACCGGTGGATCGACAAGTACACCGAGCGTCAGGTCTCGGCGCTCGCAGACCTCAAGACCGAACTGGAGGAGACAGGATGACGACGATGACCCCGAAGGCGATGACCACGCAGGTCTATCGCGTGTACATCAAGGCGACCCCGGAGGCGATCTGGGACGCGATCACGAAGCCCGAGTGGAGCCAGAAGTACGGCTACGGCGGCAGCGTCGAGTACGACCTGCGTCCCGGTGGCACCTACCGAGCGCTGACGAGCGAGGAGATGCGGGCGGTGGGGTCGCCCGACGTGGCCGTGGACGGCGAGGTGGTGGAGTCAGATCCGCCCCGGAGGCTCGTCCAGACGTGGCGGATGCTCATGGACGAGGAGATGGCGGGCGAAGGGTTCACGCGCCTCACCTGGGAGATCGACGCGACCGAGAGCGGCGTCACGCGCCTGACGGTGAGCCACGAGCTCGAAGGAGCGCCGAAGCTCGCAGCGATGGTCGCCGGCGGGCTGGAGGAAGTGGGCGCAGGCGGCGGCTGGAGCTGGATCCTCAGCGATCTGAAGTCGCTGCTCGAGACCGGCAAGCCGCTGGCAGCTTGAGTCGACGCGGTGGAGACCCTGCGCGGGCAGGGTCTCCACCGATCCTCGTGGTTCGAGCGACCGTACACCGGGTCCGCAATCGGCGACAATGCGGCGGATGACGATCGTTACCTCTGCGGCCAATCAGCCGCCTCCGCTCGTCGGCTACAACCTCTTCGCCCAGGACCGGCCGCTCGCGGAGGCGCTGCGGCGCGAGGGCGGCGGCGCCTACGAGCAGCAGGTCGACGCGCTCGGACAGGTGCTGGGCGGCGAGCCGCTCGAGTGGGGTCGGCTTGCGAACGAGCACCCGCCGATCCTGCGCACCCACGATCGCTACGGCGAGCGGATCGATGAGGTCGACTTCCACCCGGCCTGGCACCGCCTGCTCGGGCTCGGCGTCGAGTGGGGGCTGCACGCGCTCCCTTGGCGGGAGACCCAACCTGGCGCTCACGTCGGCCGCGCCGCCGGCTTCATCCTCCTCGGCCAAGTCGAGTCGGGCGTGGGCTGCCCGCTCTCGATGACCTACGCCGCCGTGCCGGCGCTGCGGGCGGAGACGGGTCTCGCGGCCGAGTGGGAGCCGCGACTGACCTCCCTCAGCTACCCGGATGGCGCGCTCTGCGGGATGGCGATGACCGAGCGGCAGGGCGGCTCGGACGTCCGCGCGAACGAGACGACCGCTCGCCGAAGCGGCGAGGCGTGGGAGCTCGACGGGCACAAGTGGTTCTGCTCGGCGCCGATGTGCGACATCTTCCTGATGCTCGCGCAGGCGCCGGGTGGAGTCTCGTGCTTCCTCGTCGAGCGGCCGCAACCTGGCTTCCGGATCGAGCGGCTGAAGGACAAGCTCGGCAACCGCTCGAATGCATCCGCCGAGATCCGGCTGGACCGCGCCGACGCCCGGCTCGTCGGCGAGGAGGGACGCGGGATCCGGACGATCATCGAGATGGTCGTGCACACGCGGCTCGACTGCGTGCTCGGCTCGACGGCGCTCCAGCGCCGCGCTGTCGCCGAGGCCACCCACCACGCTGCCCATCGCGCCGCCTTCGGCCGGCTGCTCATCGAGCAGCCGCTGATGGAGAACGTGCTCGCCGACCTCTGCGGCGAGTCCGAGGCGGCGACCGTGACGGCGCTCCGCCTCGCCCGCGCCTTCGACGAGGGCGACCACGCGTTCCGCCGGGTCGCCACCGCCGTGGCCAAGTTCTGGGTCTGCAAGCGGACGCCGCCGCTCGTCGCCGAGGCGCTCGAGTGCCTGGGCGGAAACGGCTATGTCGAGGAGTCGCAGCTGCCACGGCTCTTCCGCGAGAGCCCGCTGAACTCGATCTGGGAGGGCGCCGGCAACGTCAATGCGCTCGACGTGCTGCGCGCGCTCGAGCGCGAGCCCGAGTCGGTCGCGGCCTTCCTCTCGGAGGTCGAGCTCGCTGCCGGCGCGGACCGGCGGCTGGACCGGGCGCTCGTCGAGTTGAAGGACGAGCTGGCCGACCCGGAGGACATCGAGCTGCGGGCACGCCGCCTCGTCGAGCGGCTCGCACTCGTGCTCCAGGGCTCGCTGCTCGTCCGGCACGGCGATCCGGCGGTTGCGGACGCCTTCTGCGCATCGCGGCTCGACAGTGGAGGCAGCGTCTTCGGAACCCTCCCGCGCGGCCTCGAGCTCGGCGCGATCGTCGAGCGTCACCGGCCGCACCTCGGTGGGTAGGCTCCGGCCATGGCCGTCGAGATCCGCTACTGCCCCACCTGATCGAGCTACGACGTCCGAGCCGCGAGTCTCGCGGCCGAGCTGAACGAGAACGGTTTCGCCGCCTCGATCGTCGAGGGAGCGAAGAGCCAGTACGACGTCCTCGCCGACGGCGAGGTCGTCTTCTCGAAGCAGGACGCCGGCCGCTTCCCCGAGCACGACGAGATCCTCGCTGCGCTGCGGGAGGCGTAGAGTTCGGCCCGGCTCCGGTGGTCTCGCCACCGCCGGAGCCAACTACTCGTCGCGGAGCTCGATCAGCGCCTCGTACACGTGCGCTGCCGCGTCCGCCAGCCGCACGGAGATCTCGACGACGTCCCTGTCGTAGCGGACACCGACAAAGACCACGCCGGCGCGGTTGATGTTCAGCGAGTGCGCCTCGACCACGCCGCGCGCCACCTCGAGCCACCCCGATGGCTTGCCCGACGCTCCCACGGCCGCGCCTCGATCGTCCAGGTTCACGAGGTAACCGCGCCGTCGGGCGCACGCGCGCCGGAAAGCGGTAGCGGGCGGTGGCCGCCGCGACCGCCGCCGCGGGGTCGAGCTCGGGAAGATGCTGCCGGCGCAAACTCCCGCCAGGAGCGATGGCCGGATTCCAGCGCGACGACGTACTGGGCGTCGGCAAGCACGAAACGCTCGCGGACGCGGCCGCCCAGCGCTCGCTCGGCCCTCGCCACAGCGACCGGATCAGCGACGCGAAACGCGCGCACGAGCGCCTCGCGTCCCGGCGGTAGACGTTCAAGCTCACGACGATCCTCCTCTGGCTCCCGGCGTCCGCCTCCTCGGGTGCGACGAAGGACGTCATGTGAGACCTCTCTCGGGGTGGCAGGCCTTTCCGCGGACCGGATGCGCCCCCGCGCGCACCGGCAGCGTAACCCAGCCTGGTCGCGGCTGGATCAGGCCCCGGTGAAGCTCGGCGGGCGCTTCTCGAGGAAGGCTTGCACGCCTTCGGCAAAGTCGGCGGTGTGCGTCGCCTCGCCCTGGAGCTCCGCCTCGAGCTCGAGCTGCTCGTCGAGCGAGGCGTCGTAGGCGTGGTCGAAGAGTCGCTTCGTCATCCCGATCGCGCGCGTGGGCAGGCTCGCGTACGTGGCCGCGAGCTCGGAGGCGCGGGCGGCCAGGCCGTCCGCCTCTACGACCTCCGAGACGACCCCCCACTCCAGCGCCTCCGCCGCCGTCAGCCTCCGGTTCGAGGTCATCCACGCGAACCCGCGGGCGAATCCGAGCAGGCGGTGGATGAAGAAGGAACCGCCCGAGTCCGGAACGAGGCCGATCCCGACGAAGCCGGGGACGAACGTGGCGGCGTCCGAGGCGATCCGGATGTCGCACGCCGCCGCGAGCGAGAGTCCCGCCCCCGCGCAGGGGCCGTTGACGGCCGCGAGCACCGGCTTCTCGAGCGCGCGGATCGCCCGGATGTTCGGGTGGTAGGTCTGCTCGAGCCGCTCCCGAATCGAGCCGGGCGCCTCCTGGAACTCCTTCAGATCTTGGCCGGCGCAGAAGCCGCGGCCGGCGCCGGTGATGATGACTGCGCGCACGCCCGGATCGGCCGCCTCGCCGAGCGCGGCGAGGAGCGCGGCGTGCAGGGCGGCGTTGAAGGCGTTGAAGACCTCGGGCCGGTTCAGCGTGATCGTGAGGACGGCGCCGTCGCGCTCGGTGAGAACCTCGTCCACGGCGTCGAGCCTACTCGAACGGGTCGCGGGCGACGATGCGCGAGAACTTGCGGAAGTCACGATCGCGGGTCCAGATCGTGCCGACGCCGTGCTGGCGCATGAGAGCCACGAGGTGCGCGTCGGGGACAAGCTTTCCACGGCTTTGCACCTCCTCCGCCACGGGCCGGAAGACAGACCAGAAGCGATCGTCCTCACCGGGCGTGCGAACGTGCGGCAGCGCCGTCAGCTCCTCGATGTTTGCAAGCGCTTCGGGGAGCGTGAGCGGCTGCTCGAACAGCCGCGGATGAGTCGAGATGCGCAGATACGCCATGATCGCCGGCCAGAAGAGGTAGACGAGGTCAGGCCCTGCGGTAATCGCCTGGACGAAGGCTCGGGCCGACCCGGAAAGCGGGCTCGCCTCGTCGGACGCATAGAGCAGGACGTTCGCGTCGAGCGTGGCGCTCACCGCTCGTCGAGCACGTCGTAGACGGCCTCCTTGTCCTCCAGGTCGACGAGCGCGTGCATGGGTTTCGACACCCACTGGAATGGTCGTTTCTGTGGCCCGCTGTCGCGCTCGAGCGCGACGGCGAGGAGCTCCGACGCAAGCTGCCCGAGCGACTTTCCTTCCTCGTGCTGTCGCTGCTTCAGCGCTCGGAGAACGGTCGCGTCGATGTCGAGAGTGGTGCGAGGCATGCATCTGATGCTACCACGGTTTGCATCTGATGCTCATTACCAGTCCGCAGCCGACCGCGATGCGAATGCGGCCGCCGTAGTCCATCTATCTCTGGCGGTCGAGAAAGGCGCGAACGGCGCCCTGGGCCTCGTCGCCGAGCATCGACATCGCGAGCCAGTCGCGGGCGTGGCCGACGGTCTCGTGCCAGGAGACGTCGCGCCACCAGTTGAGCTGCTGCTTCGCGTAACGGGTCGTCTCAGGCAGCTTGCGCGCGAGCTTCTCGACCCAGTCGTCGACGACGGCGTCGAGCTCGGCAGCGGGAACGGCGCGGTTGACGAGGCCCCATTCCGCGGCCTGCGGCGCCGGAATCTCCTCGCAGAGCAAGATGATCTCGCGCGCGCGCCGGTCGCCGACCATGATCGGCAGCCATTGCGTGGCGCCGCCCGCCGGGACGGAGCCGTGCTCGAGGCCGACGTGGCGGATGAACGCGTCCTCGACCATCACCGTCAGGTCGCAACCCATCTGGAGCTCGTTGCCGCCGCCGACCGCGATTCCGTTGACGCGGGCGATCGTCGGCTTGCCGATCTCGCGCAGCCGGTCGTGCATGTCCTTGAAGGCGCCGAACCACTTCCAGTACGCGCGCGAGTTCCCGAGCAGGTCTTCACCCCAGGTGCGCAGGTCGGCGCCGACGCAGAACGCGCGGCCCGTGCCGGTGACGACGACGACGCGGATCTCGTCGTCCCA
>JBPCJB010000281.1:0-13958 GCA_051005735.1 Gaiellaceae bacterium
CCGCGAGGTCGATCCCCTGATCCTTCTTGAACTCCGCGACCATCCAGTCGACGATCCCCTTGTCGAAGTTGTCGCCGCCGAGGTGGTTGTCTCCGTTCGTCGACTTGACCTCGAAGACGCCGTCGCCGAGCTCGAGCACCGACACGTCGAACGTGCCGCCGCCGAGGTCGAAGACGAGGATCGTCTGATCCCCGCCCTCCTTGTCGAGCCCGTACGCGAGCGCGGCCGCGGTGGGCTCGTTGACGATCCGGAGGACGTTCAGGCCGGCGATCTTGCCGGCATCCTTCGTCGCCTCTCGCTGAGCGTTGTTGAAGTAGGCGGGGACGGTGATCACTGCGTCCGACACGGGCTCGCCGAGGTAGGCCTCCGCGTCGGTCTTCAGCTTCTGGAGGATCATCGCGCTGATCTCCGGCGGCGCGTACTCGGTGCCCGCCGCCTCGACGCGCGCGTCGCCGTTCTCGCCCTTCGCGACCTCGTAGGGGACGATCGTCATCTCTTCCGAGACCTCGTCCCACTTGCGGCCCATGAAGCGCTTGATCGAGAAGATCGTCGCCTGCGGGTTCGTCACCTGCTGGCGCTTCGCGGGCGCTCCGACAAGCCGCTGACCATCCTTCGTGAACGCGACGACGGACGGCGTCGTGCGCCCGCCCTCGGCGTTCGGGATCACGGTCGGCTCGCCGCCTTCCAGCACCGCCATACAGCTGTTCGTCGTGCCCAGGTCGATTCCGATCGTCTTCGCCATGCGTGTCTGCTCCTTTGTTCTGTCGATGCGCTGAGGAAATCTGAGTGCCAGAGTAGCAAGTTGGACTTGTCGTTCGGTTTTCGCAGAGACGGATACACTCTCGCGCATGCTGCGTCAGGGGTTCATCCCGTTCTTCGTCCACGGGGTGATCGAATACGCCGCGGGCGCGCTCTTCGTGGCGGCGCCGTTCCTGTTCGGCTTCGACTCGACCGCGGCGACGGCCGTCTCGATCGTGATCGGGGTCGTGATTCTCGTCGTCGCGGCCTCGACCGACTCCCCGGCGGGACTTTCGCGCACGATTCCGGTGAAGGCGCACGTGGCGCTCGACCTCGTCGTCGCAGCCGGACTGATCGCCGCGCCGTTCCTCTTCGGCTTCTCCGACGAGACGAACCCGACCGTGCTCTTCATCGTCCTCGGCGTCGTCCATCTGCTGCTGACGATCGCGACGCGCTTCCTGCCGCGCGACGCCGCGTCCTAGCGGAAGACGCCGATCAGCGCCCCGCCCGCAACGACGAGCGCGGCGCCGGCGAAGAGGCGCGGGCCGACGAGCTCGTGGCGACGCAGGAGCACCGCCGAGAGGCCGACGCCCCAGAGAGACTCCGTCGCGACGAGCGGCGAGACGACCGAGACGCGCCCGCGGAAGTACGCCTCGAAGAGGCAGACGTAGGAGAGGCCGAACAGGATCCCGGACGGCGCGAAGGCGCGGAGTCCGCCCGCCGGAAGGTTGCGCCGCGACAAGAGCAGGTACGCCGCGACGACGGTGCCGCCGGCCGCGAGGGTCGCTCCGGCGGCGAGCGCCGGCGCGACGTCCGTTTCGATCGAGAGGTGCCGAACGAGGTTGTCGCGCGTGGCGAAGACCAGCGTGCCGGCGAACGCGAAAAGAAGCCCGATCCGCTTGACGTGCTCGGGCCGTCCCCGCTCGGCGACGAGGAGGATCCCGCCGACGACGATCAGGAGCGCACCGGCGATCAGCCCGGCCTTGGCGGGCTCGCCCAGCAGCGCGAACGCGATCACGACGGCGAAGAGCGGCGCCGTTCCGACCGTGAGCGAGGCGCGCGACGGCCCAGCGTCGCGCACGGCGAGCGTGAAGAGGAGCTGGGAGAGTCCGGGGCCGAGCATCCCCGCCAGCAGGAACGGCCAGAGGCCGTCGAGCTGGAGCGGGCGCGCCGCGACGAAGGGAAGCGTGACGCCGACCGCGGTCAGGATCGTAAAGAACGTCCCGGCCTCGGCATCCGGAACCCGGGTGAGCGCGAAGCGCAGCGCCACCGTCATCGCGCCGAAGAGCGCGGCCGAGGCCAGGGCGAGCGCGACCGCGTCCACCGAGCGAGGCTACAACCACTACGATCCGCCGCCGTGGCCGATCCGCGCATCCGTCAACTGGCCGACCTGCTCGTCAACCGCAGCCTCGACGTCCAGCCGGGGTGGCAGGTCGTGATTCGGACGACACCTCTCGCCCGCCCGCTCCTGACCGAGGTCGCGAAGGCGGTAGCCCGCCGCCAGGCATACGCGCTCGTCCGGATGACCTGGAACGAGCGCTCGCGGGTCGATCTCGACTGGGCGCGGGAGGCGCCGCTCGAGCTGCTTGCCACGCTGCCGGAGATCGAGGCCTACTCGGTGGAGCACGAGGACGCGCGTCTCACGATCCTCGCGCCAGAGGATCTGCACGCGGGAGCGGATCTCGAGCCCGAACGCCGCCGGCTGATCCAGCGCTCGCAGGAGCGCTCCGCCGAGCGAGGCCGCAGCCTCGACGTCCGCTGGGCCGTGACGCAGTTCCCGACCGAGGCGTCGGCGCAGGAGGCGGGGATGACGCTGCCGCAGTTCGAGGACTACGTCTACGGCGCGTGCCTGCGCGACTGGGATGCCGAGCACGAGCGGATGCGCCGCTACGCCGAGCGCTTCGATGGCGCGAGTGAAGTGCGCATCGTCGGCCGCGAGACGGATCTGACGCTCTCGATCGAGGGCCGGGAGGCGACGATCGACCACGGCCTGCGCAACATGCCCGCCGGCGAGTTCTTCTTCGGGCCGGTCGAGGACTCGGCCGTGGGCGTCGTCACCTTCGCCGAGTTCCCCTCGATCTACCAGGGCCGCGATGTCGCCGGCGCGCGCCTCGTGTTCGAGGGCGGGGCGATCGTCGAGGCGAGCGCTGAGGACGGCGAGGATGCGCTGCTCTCCGCCCTCGACACCGACGAGGGCGCTCGGCGGATCGGCGAGCTCGGGATCGGCTGCAATCCCGGGATCACGCAGCACATGCGGAACACGCTCTTCGACGAGAAGATCGACGGCACGATCCACCTCGCCGTCGGCGCGAGCTACACCTTCACGGGCGCCTCGAACAAGAGCGCGATCCACTGGGACCTCGTCAAGGACCTGCGCGCGGGCGGCGAGCTCTGGTGCGACGGAGAGCTCGTCCAGCGCGATGGCCTCTGGCTGATCTAGCTTCGACGCGGCACGAGCCGCCCTAGCGTCCGCCCCGCCTCGGGCTCGGCGACGACGATTCCGGCCATGATCACGGCGCAGCCCGCCCAGCCGACCGCTCCGAGCCGGTCGCCGGCGAGCCAGAAGCCGAAGACGCCGGCGAAAACGGGCTCCATCGCGAAGGCGAGCGCGGTGCGGGTTGCGCTCGTCCGCCGCTGCGCCCACGTCTGGACGAGGAAGCCGAGCGCGCTCGCGAAGATTCCTGTCACGAGCAGCGCGCCCCACACCGTCCAGCCGCTCGGCACCTCGACCTGGCCGGCCGCCACGGCGACGAGAGCGAAGCCGCCGAAGGCAGCGAGCATCTCCGCCTGCGTGAACGCGATCGCGTCGTAGCGCGGCGCGTAGCGCTCGAGCAGCACGATCTGGAGCGAGTACGCGGCCGACCCGGCGAGCACGAGCGCATCGCCGACCGGATCGCCGGCGCCGACGCCGGAGAGGAGGCCGAGGCCGACGAGCGCCAGGCCGATGCCCAGCCAGACGACCGCCGCCACCCTCGTCCGGAAGAGGAGCAGCGCGAGGAGCGGCGTGAAGACGACGTAGAGGCCGGTGATGAAGCCGGCGCTCGAGACAGTCGTCCGCTCGAGCCCGGCGGTCTGGAGCGCGTAGCCTGCGGCGAGCAGGAGCCCGAGCACGACCCCGGCGAGGGCGCCGCTGCGGCCGAGGGAGCGCAGCCGAGGCGCCGCCGGCGCCGCGAGTACCAGGCTCGCGATCGCGAAGCGAACCGTGAGGAACGCGAAGAGCGGATAGATCGCGACCGCGTCCTTGACCTGGACGAACGTCAACCCCCAGACGGCGGTGACCGCGACGAGGGCGAGCAGCGCTAGGAGGGAGCGATCCAGCACCGAGCGAGGCTATCGCTCGAAAGGGGGACGACTGTGGTGCTCGTCGGTCGCTAAGACTCGACGGAACTTGCGCGCACCCGAACGAGCTTGGAAGGGATGAAATGAACAAGCGAACGCTCATCGCCACACTGATCGCCCTCGCGAGCTTCACCGGCATCTACGCGATGGCTTCAACCCTCGGCGGCGTGACGAGCGCCAAGGTCGGGGCCGACAACGTCGCCGTCGCGAGCTGCGACACCGACGGCGTCACGTCCGCGTACACGACGGCCTGGGATACGACCGACAAGCGCTACGAGGTGACGGCTGTCACGGTGAGCGGCGTCGCGGATACGTGCGACGGCCAGACGCTGAGCGTCAGCCTGACCGACAGCGCCGGCGTCCAGATCGGCGCCGGCAGCACGGCTATCCCCACCAGCGTCGCGACGTCCTTCGCCGTGACGCTCACGACGGCGTCGTCGGCGAAGCTGACGGAGAACATCCACGTCCTGATCGCGAGCTAGGCGAAGCTCGAGCTCCGGCCGGCCGCCTCGGCGCCGGCCGGACGCTCAGCCCCCGGGAGCCATGTGAGGTCGGCATTCTGCAGTGCAACGCTTGCGGTCCTTGCCCTGGCGAGCGTCGCCGCGGCGGCGAGCCTCGGCGGCGTCGGTAGCAGCGCGCTCGGCGCCGGGGACGGGCCGATCGCCGTGTGCGACCCGGACGGGTTCACGGTCGCCTACACCACGTCGGCCGGAAACGTGACGGCGGTGACCGTGGGCGGCATCGCCGATCCGGGCTGCGAAGGCGGCGCGTTGAGCGTCACCGTTACAGATGCCGGCGGAACCGGCATCGCGAGCGGTGGCCCGCAGACGATTCCGATAGACGGTGACGCTGTCGACGATTCCGTTGCCGTCCCCGTCAGCCCGCAGCCGCTCGCGGAGAATCCGTCTGCGGTCGAGATCGCGATCGCAGGCCCATGAGCAGGCGACGCTCTCTCCTCGCGATCGTCGCGCTCTTCCTCTGCGCCGGGGTCGGAGCGAACGTGATCGGCCACGCGACGACGCTCCCCACCGCTCAGGCGCGGTTGACGACGGCCACCGTCGCGGCGACGGTTCCCATCTCGACCTGCACGTTGACGGCGAGTGCCGACACGTTTGCCGACAGCGCGGCGCTCTCGACCGGGACGAACTTCGGCGGGGCGACGACGCTCCAGGTTCGCTCGGACGCTCTTGGCAACAAGCGCGCCTTCGTCGCCTTCGACGTGGCGGGCTGCGCGATTCCGTCGATCGCCCGGGTACTGACAGGGGGCCTGAGCCTCTACCTCGCGACCGCTCCAACCGCGTCGCGAACCTACGACGTACACCGCGTCAGCGCGGGCTGGACGCAGTCGGGTCTCACCTGGAGCAATCAACCCACAACCGCCGCCTCGGCGACCGCCAGCATCGCCACGGGCACGAGCGGCGGGGTCACATTCACCTCCGATGTCCTCGCCGACGTCAGCGCTTTCGTCGCCGGGAGCGCGACGAACAACGGCTGGCGGATCAAGGATCGCACGGAAAGCAGCCTCGTCGCCCGCGAGGGTCAGTTCAGCTCTCGCGAAGGCTCGACGCCCCCGGCCCTCACCGTCACCTACTACCCATGAAGCCGATACGACGTCACCATTTTCGACGCGCCCGAGCTGTCGCGGGCGGCTTGACGGTCGTTGGCGTCGCGCTCACGGTCGCATCCCAAATCTTCGGCGGGCCCCTGGGCTACGTCACGGTCTCCGGGCGCAGCATGGAACCGACTATCCGCTCCGGCGACCTCGTCTTCGTGCTCAGGCAGTCAACGTATCAGCGAGGTGACGTGGTCGCGTTCCGTGTACCGGCGGACGAGCCTGGCTCAGGCGGCCTCGTCATCCATCGTGTGACCGGCGGCACGGCGCGCGACGGCTACCGCACTCGCGGCGACAACCGTGAAGGCAGCGACCCGTGGCGGACGACGCCCAACGACGTGATCGGGAAGCTGGCGATCCACGTTCCGAGGGCCGGCCTCGCCCCCGTCTTCCTCGGAAGCCCATTCGGCCTCGGACTCATGGGAGCTCTGCTCACGTTTCTCGTGGTCTCGGGGCTCGCGACGCCTCCGGTAGAAAGTCGTCGAGCCTCGTGCAACCGTTCCGGGGCTGGGCAGGACACGAGCTGACGCGCCCAGGCGCGTCAGCTGGGTTGCGATACTCGCGGCGTGCGCGTCTGCCTGATGATCGAGGGTCAGGAAGGAGTGAGCTGGGACGAGTGGGTCGCGCTCGGGCAGGCGGCCGAGGAGAGCGGGCTCGACGGGCTCTTCCGCTCGGATCATTACGCGGGACTGATGGGCGACGAAACGCGTAGCTCACTCGACGCCTGGACGCAGATCGCCGCGCTCGCGGCAATCACGCGCCGGATCCGCCTCGGCACCCTCGTCTCGCCGATCACCTTCCGCCACCCCGCGCTGCTCGCCAAGGCCGTCGCCACCGCCGATCATGTCTCAGGGGGACGCGTCGAGCTCGGGATCGGCGCCGGCTGGAACGTCCGCGAGCACGAGGCGTACGGCTTTCGTTTCCCCGACCTCCCCGAGCGCCTGGAACGGCTCGAGGAGCAGCTCGAGCTGATCGTCCGCCAGTGGACGGAGAACGGCCTCACGCACGAGGGGCGCCACTACCGACTGGACGGTCTCGACGCGCTGCCGAAGCCGGTGCAGCGGCCGCGGCCGCCGGTGATCGTCGGCGGGGCGGCCAAGCCTCGCACCGCCCGACTCGCCGCCCGCTTCGCCGACGAGTACAACACACCGTTTGCGACCGTCGAGCAGTGCCGCGAGCGCCGGGCGCGGATTCTCGAGGCGTGCGCCGTGACCGGCCGCGAGCCGCTCGTCTTCTCGCTGATGACCGGGTGCGTCGTGGCCGCCGACCGCGCCGACCTCCGCGACCGCGTCCGCCGACTGATGGAGCGGATGCGCGTGGAGCGCGACCCGGACGAGTTCATCCGCGAGCGCGGGGACGTGATGATTCTCGGCACGGTCAACGAGGTCGTCGCGCGCCTACAAGAGCTCGAGGCGGCCGGAGTCGAGCGTGTCTTCCTCCAGCACCTCGCTCACGACGACATCGAGATGGTTCACCTGGTCGGCGCTGAGGTAGCGCCGGCCGTAGCGTCAGCCTAGGGCTCGTCTTCGATGTCCACCGGCGCGCTGTTCCCCGCGTCGATCCGGCGCTGCGTCGGGTTCCGACCGGACGAGTCGATCGCCTCCTCGCCGCTCTCGAAACGCTCGTCGCCGCCACCGTCCTCATCGTCGCGATCCCGTTCCTGCTTCTCCACCCGCTCCTCCCTGTCCATCCCGGCTCCTCTCGTGGCGAGGGCGCCCTGGAGGGCGCCCTCGTCGTGTTCGGTCTCGACACGCGCTAGGTCCGCTTGTCGATCGCGTCCTTCACGTCGTCCTTGGCGTCTTTGACGCTGTCCTTGGCCTTGCCCCATGAGTCCTGGGCCTGACCCTCCTTCTCGCGGTCCTCGTCGCCGGTCAGCTTGCCTTCGGCTTCCTTGAGGTTCCCCTCGATCCGGTCGGAATCCATGCTGCCTCCCTTTCGATGTTGCGGGCGTCGGTGGTACCGGGATCGTGCCCCGCAAGGGCTACTCTCAACCTCATGCACGCAGTCGATACGCTCGGCCGGCCGCTTCGGGATCTGCGGATCTCCGTCACCGACCGCTGCAACTTCCGCTGCGTCTACTGCATGCCGAAGGAGGTCTTCGGGCGCGACTACCGCTTCCTCGAGCGGAAGGAGCTGCTCACCTTCGAGGAGCTCGAGCGCCTGGCTCGGGTTTTCGTCGCCCGCGGCGTCGAGAAGATCCGGATCACCGGCGGTGAGCCGCTCCTCCGTCGCGAGCTCGAGCGGCTGCTCGAGTCGCTCGCGGCGCTCGACGTCGACCTCACGCTGACGACGAACGGCACGCTCCTGCCTCAGAAGGCCCGGCTCCTCGCGGACGCCGGTCTGCGCCGGGTCACCGTCAGCCTCGACTCGCTCGACGACGATGCCTTCCGCGCGCTGAACGACGTCGACTTCCCGGTCCGGCGCGTGCTGGAGGGGATCGACGCAGCAGCAGCCGCCGGCCTGCCGGTGAAGGTGAACGCGGTCATCAAGCGTGGCGTCAACGAGCGCTCGATCCTCGAGCTGGCGCGCCACTTCAAAGAGACGCCGCACACGCTGCGCTTCATCGAGTACATGGACGTCGGGCATACGAACGGCTGGCGGCTCGACGACGTCGTCTCGGCGGCCGAGATCGTGCGCACGATCGACGAGGTCTATCCGCTCGAGCCGGTCGAGCCGTCCTATCGAGGCGAGGTCGCGCGCCGCTACAGCTATCGCGACGGCTCGGGCGAGATCGGCGTGATCGCGTCGGTCACGCAGCCATTCTGCGGCGATTGCACCCGCGCCCGGATCACGGCCGACGGCCGCTTCTTCACCTGCCTCTTCGGGCTTCGCGGCCACGACCTGCGCGCGCTCCTGCGCGGCGGCGCCACCGACGAGGAGCTCGATCGGGCTATCGGCGGCGTCTGGGCGGTCCGCGGCGACCGCTATTCCGAGCTCCGGTCGGAGCGCACGCTCGACCTGCCGAAGGTCGAGATGAGCGCGATCGGCGGCTGAGCTCACTCCGACCCCCCGATAGAATCGTCGGCTCGATGTCGACCTACTCGGAAGCCTCGACACGCCGCCTGCCGCGCGGCTGGGCCCATTTCCTGCTCCAGTTCGCGATCTGGATCGGCTTCTACGTCGTCTACCAGATCGCCCGCGGAGCGGCCGATCAGAGCGTCACCCGAGCGTTCGAGAACGGCCAGTGGGTGATCGACTTCCAGCGCAGCCTCAACTCGATGATCGAGCTGCCGCTCCAGAATCTCGTCGAGAGCTCGTCGGTGCTGATCCAGGTGACCTCGTACACGTACTGGCTCTCCCAGTTCGCGGTCGTGGGAATCGCGTTGCTCTATGTCTACTTCCGGGCGCACGAGCGCTTCTTCCGCTTCCGGAACACGTTGATCCTCGCGAACCTGATCGGCCTCGTCGGTTACGTCGCGATCCCGACCGCGCCACCGCGGATGTTCCCGCAGGCCGGATTCACGGACACGCTCGCCCACCACGCGGCCGTAACCCACGACTCCAGCCTCGTCCAGTTCTCCGCGAACCCGTACGCGGCGATGCCGAGCCTCCACTCCTGCGACGCGCTGATCGTGGGCGTCGTGATGGCGCTCGCTGTCCGCTCGCGCTGGGCAAAGGCGCTCTGGCTCGCGTGGCCCGTCTGGGTCTGGTTCAGCGTGATGGCAACGGGCAACCATTTTTGGCTCGACATCGCGGCCGGGATCGCGGTCGCCGCCGTCGCCGCAGCGATCGTCTACCGCCGGCGCCTGCTGACGCGATGAGCATCAAGGAGGCGTACACCGCGGGCGCGCGAGGAATCGCCTCCCGCTCGATGACGGGGCTCGCCCGCACCCGCGTGACCCCGAACATGCTCACCGCCGCGGGTGTCACCCTCTGCGCGGTTGGCGCGGTGCTCGTCTACTTCGAGTATCGCGACGAGCTGCTCTTCTTCTGGGCCGGCGCGGCCGCATTCGTCGTCGGCTCGGTGCTCGACATCCTGGACGGCGCCCTCGCCCGCGCCGGTGGCAAGCAAACGCCGTTCGGCGGCTTCCTCGACTCGACGCTCGACCGCGTCGGGGAGGGCTTGATGCTCGGCGCGATCGGGCTCGTCTTCATGCGCGACGACCATGAGGTGGCGCTCGCGCTGACGATTGCCGCAATCGGCGGCTCCTTCCTCGTTCCCTACGCGCGCGCGAAGGCCGAGGGCCTCGGGATCAAGGGCGACGTGGGAATCGGCTCGCGCGCAGAGCGGGTGACCGTGATCTCGGCAGGGCTGATCCTGGCTCCGTGGGGCGTTCTCCCGTGGGCGATCGGCGTCCTCGCCGTGACGGCGTGGGTGACGGTGCTGCAACGGATCCTGCACGTCCGCAAGGAGCTGCGGGCGCTAGACGTGTGAGGTGCCGCCGCTCTCCGCGAGCGCTCGTGCCGTGAGCGTGTAGCTCTCGCGCCAGATCGCCTCGGGCGTCAGCGGCAGGATGTCGTCCCAGATCGCGGCCAGGTTGGTTCTCACCTGCGGCAGCCGCGCCGGCCGCGCCATGAACCAGATGTGGAAATGGAAGCTGCCGTCGCCCCAGCGGCAGACGTGGACGCGACCGATCTCATCGAGCCGGCTGATCGCGCGCTCGATCCGGACGATCAGCAACCCGAGCTCGCTCGCCAGCTCGTCCGAAAGTCCGCCGAGGTCGACGTGCTCGCGCGTGCAGAGGATGACGACGAGCGGGAGGCCGGAGGGCTCCGCGAGCGGCACGAGCAGCCAGCGCTCGTCCGACCAGATCGCGTCTCGCTCGCCGTTCACGCACGTTCGGCAGTCCGACTGATCCTCGCCGTGGCGGGGCGGCTCCGCCTCGAGCGGAGGTAGGAGCGGACGCACGCGCAGGTCGCCTTCGAACGGGAATGCGTCCCACTCGTCGACGAGCGGCATCGGCAGGCGGCCCTCCCCATCCGCCGCCGCGAGTGCTCGCTCGTAGATCTCCTCCGCGCTCTCCGCCACGCCCGAAGCCTATTCCGCTCCGCGAGCTTCTAAGCGTTCGGCTTGACCAACCCGGACTCGTAGGCATAGATCACGGCCTGAACGCGGTCACGGAGCCGAAGCTTTGTCAGCACGTTCGAGACGTGCGTCTTCGCGGTCGCGTCGCTGACGACGAGCTCCCGCGCGATCTCGGCGTTCGAGCAGCCCTGCGCGAGCAGTCGGAGCACCTCCGTCTCGCGCGCGGTCAGGCCGGCGACCTGCTCCACCGGCTCGCGTGGCGTGGGGAGCCGCGCAAACTCCTCGATCACGCGCCGCGCCACCGCGCCTGCGAGCAGGCCGTTTCCTTCGGCGAGAGTGCGCACCGCGTCCGAGAGCTCCTCGGCCGTCGCGTCCTTCAAGAGGAAGCCGCTCGCCCCGGCCCGGAGCGCCTCGAACACGTACTCGTCGAGGTCGAACGTGGTCAGCACGAGAATCCGCGCGCTGCTGCCCGCCTCGACGAGCCGGCGGGTCGCTGCGATCCCGTCGAGTACGGGCATGCGGATATCCATCAGAACGACGTCCGGCCGGTGCCGCAGAACTGCGGCCACCGCGGCCTCGCCGTCGGCCGCCTCGGCGACGACCGCGATCCCGTCGCCCTCGAGCAGCGACCGCAGTCCGGATCGCACCATTGCCTGGTCGTCCACGAGCACGACCTCGACGCTCACGTCGATCGCTCCCGGAACGGCAGCCGCGCGTGGACTTGGAAGCCGCGTCCGTTTACCGAGCCCGTCTCGAGGACTCCCCCGTAAAGCGCGACGCGCTCGCGCATGCCGACCAGGCCGTGACCACCGGTGGGGCCGTCGTGCGCGCCGGGGCCGTCGTCCTCGACCGTCAGCTCGAGCTCGGAGTCGCCGTAGCGGAGGCGAACCCTCGTCGGCGCGGCGCCGGCGTGGCGGACGACATTCGTGAGGGCCTCCTGGACGATCCGATAGGCGGCGAGATCGACCCCGGGCGGCAACGGGACGCTCGCACCCTCCACCTCGAGCTCGAGCGGAAGCCCGGATCCGCGCAGCTGCTCGACGAGCCGGTCGAGCTGGTCGAGCCCCGGCTGAGGGGTGAGGGCCGGAGGCGAGCCGTCCGCTCGGAGCACGCCGAAGAGCCTCCGCATCTCCGCCATCGCCTGCCGCGCGGCCGTCTCGACCGCGCGCAGGTCAGCGCGCTCGCGCTCGTTCTGCGGGCCGAGCCGCCGCCTCACCGCCTGCGTCTGCACGCTGATCACGCTGATGGAGTGCGAGACGATGTCGTGTAGCTCGCGCGCAATCCGGGCCCGCTCTTCCTCTACCGCCGAGGCCGTCTCCCGCTCTCGCTCGCGCTCCGCGAGCCGCACGAGCTCTTCCGCCTGCCGAACACGCTGGCGCACGAGCCGGCCGACCCACCACGGACCGCCGAAGAAGAGCACGAACGCGACGAAGTCGCTCGGCACCGCCTCGCCGCTAACGGCAAGCCCCGCGAACAAGGCAAGAGCAGTCGCCGGGACGAGGTAGGCGCCGCGGCCGGCGATTCCGACGCCGACCGAGTAGCTCGCAAGAACGACCCCGCCGAAGAGCGAAAGGGCCGCGTCCGTGTCCAGCACAACGAGCCCCGTTACCGCGGCGGCGAAAGCGAGCAGCGGGACGCGCCGGCGAACGGCGAGAGGCGAGAGGAAGAGCGGGGCCAGCAGCGCGTGCAGCCAGGGCTCACGGGACGCGAGTCCCATTGCGGCCTCCAGCTCGGCTGCTGCGACGAACACGGCTGCGATCACAGAGTCGACGAGCAGCGGGCGCTTCGTCAGGGCCTCCATCCGGCGACCGTAGCTCAGTTTCGGTCGCCCGGAATCGGCCGAGCGGTTGATCTAAGGCGAACGAGAAATCGGCCGGACGGCCGAGGGCGATCGAGACCGGCAGCCGATGACCTGCGCCGGGCACCCGACGATGACCTCGACATTCGCTCAGGAGGAGACATGCTGAAAGACCCCGTTCGTTTTCGCCGGTTGCTCGCGGTCGGCTCGCTGGTGCTCGCGCCGGTGCTGATGGTGGCCGGCGTGCTCGTGGCGCCGTTCGAGGAGACCTCGACGAACGCCGCGTACCTCGACGTCGTCCGCGACAACCCGGCTGCGGCCGAGCTCTCAGCGGTGCTTCTCCACTTCGGCTTCCTGCTGCTTGTCCCATGCGTGTGGGCGATGGCGAGCCTCCTGCAAGAGCGTGCGACGGTACTCGGCAACCTCGGGCTGCTGCTGGGAACGCTCGGCGCGATCGGCAACTCCGGCGTCGTCCTGCTCGACTTCGCCGACATCGCGCTCGTTCGCGAGCTGGCACAGGCCGATGCCGTCGCGGTCTACAACCGGATCGACTCTTCCTGGGGCTTCGGGCTCTCGGCGATCCTCGGGATCCCGCTCCTCGGAATCGGGCTGATGCTTCTCATCGCAGGTCTCTGGCGAGCAGCGATCCTGCCCATCTGGTCGCTGGCGGTCATCCCCGCCGCGCTCCTGGCCGGCACGGTTCTCCCTGTCGGCCGTTGGTCGCCACTCGTTCTCTTCGGCGCCGTCTCCGTGATTCTGCTTCAGGCGGCGTTCGCTTATCACCGGCGCGAACCGTCGCGCGAGCCTGCGCCGGCCGTCTGACCTCAAACGTGCTATAGTGCTAGCACTTTGTCTGCTAGCACTTCATCTCGAACCGGTTTGCTCGTCCGGATGCCCGGCTCCCTCAAGCGGGCGCTGGTGCGCGAGGTCGCGCGTCGCGACTCCACTCTGAACGATGTCGCCGTCGCACTGCTCGCAGAGCGGTTCGGCGTCTCCTTCGCCCCGAGCGGCCGCCGCCGCAAGGCGATCCCCGGCGCCGCGGGCGCGGTTCTCCTGCGGATGCCGCCCGAGCTCCGTCGCGAGCTCAAGGACTCGGCCTATCGCCGCAAGCTCAACGTCAACGACCTCGTCCTCCTCTCGCTCTCCGAGGCGCTCGAGATTCCCTTTGCCTCCAACTCCGGAAAGGACACCCCCATGGCTTCCACCAACGGCTCGGAGAACGGCGCGGTCCGCTCGAAGGACAAGGTCCGCGTCGCGATCGTCGGCGTCGGCAACTGCGCCAACTCGCTGCTCCAGGGCGTCGAGTACTACAAAGACGCGGACGACGACAAGTTCGTCCCCGGGCTGATGCACGTGAACCTCGGCGGCTATCACGTCAGCGACATCGAGTTCACGGCCGCCTTCGACGTGACGACGGACAAGGTCGGGAAGGATCTCGCCGACGCGATCTGGGCGCATCCGAACGACACGATCAAGTTCGCCGACGTCAAGAAGACCGGAATCAC
>JBPCJB010000282.1:0-4533 GCA_051005735.1 Gaiellaceae bacterium
TCGAGTACGTCGACGTCCGGCCGCGCCAGGGTCGGCATGAAGCCCTGCACGAAGGCGCTGTAAGTCTCGTTGATCAGCCGTTGCGAATCCGCGGCGATCGTGCCGAACACCAGCGAGCTCTTGCCAGAGCCCGAGACGCCGGTGAACACCGTCAGCCGGCGCTTCGGGATCTCGACGCTGACGTCCTTGAGGTTGTTCACGCGCGCGCCGTGCACGCGGATCAGATCGTGAATGGCGGCAGCGTGCAGCGCAGGTAACTGCGTGTCCTTCCTCGTGGCCTCACTCATCGTGTCTCCATCTGTGGGACCGCTGTCTACCTGATCGGCGGTGTCGGCGTTTCATTCAGAAGCCGTACCCGAACGAGGCGCGGGTCGCGTTGCTGCGCGACGTGATCCGCGGCCAACCGGCGACACCGGTCGCCGCCTGAGTCTTTATCCGGGGGGAGCCGCGCGCCCGGTGAACTCGGGCGAGTCGAACGTCTCGAGGGGGACATCGACGTCGCCCTTCCGAGGCTGGTAGATCGTCACCGTGACGTAGTACTTGCCCGTCGTCTCCGGCGCGGGCGCCCACACGAACCACGTTCGCCCCTCGTTGTTCGTGGAGGGCACGATCGTCACCGCCTCGTCCTCGTCGACCGGATCGTTCGTGGCCGCGTCGTTCAGCTCCCACCGCAGCGGCAGCTGCTTGTTCTTGAAGCCCTCGATCTGCATCGGGAACTCGATCAAGACGCCCTGACGGCGCAGTTGCTGCTCGCTGAGGTTTCCGGGCGGGAGCTTGAGGCGCTTCAGGTAACGGCCGAAGCTGACCGGCTGGCGGACGCGGACGTTGGCCTCCGAGATCTCGATCGAGCCGGTGTCCGGGGGCGGCTGCGGACGCCAGGCCGGGAAGGCGATGAAGACGATCCCGAGGACGCTCGCGATCAGGCCCACGAGCGCGCTCGCCTGCCCGACCGAGGGAATCCGGATCCGCGGCCGCGGCTTCGCGCCTTCCGCGAGCTCCTCCTTCGTGGCCTCCTCGAGGACGGCCCTCGTAGGCTTCTCGACCGCGTGGCTCGAGCGCCGCTTCCGCGCCGGCTTCTTCTCGACCGGAGGCTCAGCGGAGCCGCTCATCGACCTCGTCGGACGAGCACGTTGCGGCTCGGCAGCGTGAGGGTGCCGCCGTCGGGGTTGACGAGCGCGACCGTGACCCGATAGGCGCCCGCGGCCGCTCCCGCCGGCACCCGCAGCCGCACCGTGTTCGTTCCAGGGCGGACCTGCTGCCTCGCGGACACCACTGTTCGCGCGGACCGGACGAGGCCGACGCGCGCCGACGTCGTCCGATTCACGCGAACCTTCACAACGACGGTGCGACTGCCGCCTCCATAGACGACTCCGACCCCGGCAAGGCGCGCCGCGAGCGCGCACGGCCTGGTCGCCGCGGTCAGCGTTGCCCTGGGGGAGCGGTTGCCGCCGGGATCGACTGCATCGACCTCGATCGAGTAGCTGCGGCCGCAGGCGAGGCTCGCAAAGGAATATTCGGTGGCCGTGGTCTCGCCGGCAGCCGTTCCGTCGAGGTAGATGCGGTAGCCGGCGACCCCGGTGCTGTCGGTCGAGGCCGTCCAGCCGACCACGATGCCGGTCCGCGTCGCGCTCCGGAGCGCGAGGGTTCCCGGTGCCGTCGGCGGCGCGGCATCGCGGCTGAACTGTGCCTTGATCGACGTGATCGGACCGACCGGAAAGCGGCACGTCGTCTCGGTTCTTGCGCAGACGCCGTTCCAGCCGTCGAAGAGGGCGCCGCTGTCGGGCCTCGCGGTGAGGGTGATCACCTGGCCGTAGTCGTACTGAGCCGTGCATTGGCCGCCGCAGTCGAGCTTCGACGCCGTCACCTGGCCACCGCCGTTCCCCGTCTTCCTGAGCCGGAACTGAACCTTGATCGTCGTCGGGAGCTGCGGCGGCTCGTCGTTGTCGAAGATCGCGCCCACCCACGTCGGCTGATCGTCCACTCTGATCGTGCAGGTCGGCGCATTCGTCGGCTCGCAGCCTGGGTTCCAGCCCTTGAACGTATGGCCGGCGGCAGGCCGGGCGGTCAGCCTGACCTCGCTGCGCGGAGCGAGCTCGAAACAGGCGTCGGCCCCGCCCTCCGTGCACGTGTTGGCCGAGCGATCGATCGTGACGGTGCCGCCGTCACCGTCGCCGGAGTAGCGCACCGCGAGCTTCAACGGGCTGAAGACGGCGACTAGCGAGGTCGTGTCGGCGTCGAGCGTGACACTGCACGAGCCCGTTCCCGGGCAGTCGGGGTCGCTCCAGCCGACGAAGCTCCTGCCGGATTCGGCCCGCGCGCTCAGCGTCACGGTCGTGCCTCGTTCGTAGCCCCAGCGGCAGGAATCCGCGCCGTCGCTCTCGTTGCACGGCGCTGTAACGGCGATGTTGCCGTTGTCGAGATCGACGCCTGCCGGGGCGGCGGAGACGCTGCCGGGGCCACGTGGCGCGACCTGCAGCTCGACGATGGCTGCCGCGCGAGCCCCCGAACCGGCGGCAAGCGTCACGAGAACGAGGCCTGCGAGGGCCGCGCCCGTCAATGCCGCAGCAACGTTCCGCCAAGTGCGGTGCATCCTTCCCTCCCGTCGCTGCCGGGACTGTCGCATCGGGTGCCCCGAAAGTCAAAATCGCGGCGGTGGCTAGACTGAGTCCATGCCCGATCGCGACGCAAGCCGCAGGCGCCGCGCGGTCTACGCGGCGCTCGCGCTCCTCTCGCTCTTCTCGATCGCGCTCGTCTGGGCGCGCTATGCCTACTCCCAGGAGCCGCGATTCGACTGGGTCCTCTGGAATCTCTTCCTCGCCTGGATTCCGTTCGGGCTCGCGATCGTCGTCTACGACCGCCATCGCGCCGGCGCACGTCCGGCATCGCTGCTGCCGCTTGCCGCCCTCTGGCTCCTCTTCCTCCCGAACGCGCCCTACATCGTCACAGACTTCAAGCACCTCGCCCCGAGCGGGAGCGTCCCGCTCTGGTTCGACATCGTCGTGATCGCGGCGCCGGCGTGGACTGGCCTCCTCCTCGGCTTTCTCTCGCTCTACCTGGTTCAGGCAGTCGTGCGCGAGCTGGCCGGCGGAGCGGCGGGTTGGCTCGTCGCGATCGGCTCCCTCGGGCTCGCGAGCTTCGGCGTCTACCTCGGCAGGGTGCTCCGCTGGAACAGCTGGGACGTCCTGACCGATCCGGGCCTGCTCGCGCAACTGGACGGCGTGCTCGTCGACCCGCGCGCGCAGGCGATGACGATCCTGCTCTCGGGGTTCTTGACGCTCAGCTATCTCGTGCTCTACGCGTTCATGCGGCTCGACCCGCGCGAGCGGTGAACACGGCCGGATCGCCGTGGGAACGGCGCTAGAATGGCGCGAGATGGAGGCGCATGAGGAGCGGCTGGCCAGGAATGAGACGCTCTTCCGCGAGCTGAACGAGCGGATCAACGAGGTCGCGGGCACGCTCGGCGCAGACGATCATCGGTACGAGTTCGTCTGCGAGTGCTCCGACTCGCATTGCACCGAGCGACTCGTTCTCGATCGGCGCGAATACGAATACGTCCGCTCGGATGGAACGCGCTTCGTCCTCGCGCACGGGCATGTGACGGCCGAGATCGAGCATGTCGTCGAGCGCTCCGACGATCATCTCGTGATCGAGAAAGATGGCGTGGCGGCCGAGGTGGCGATCAAGCTCGATCCGCGCACCGCCTAGGCGTTGCGACGGTGATGCGTCGGAGCCTCGTCTGCCTGGCTCTCCTAGGAGCTCTCTGCGAACCGGCTGCCGCCCTTGCCGGCGGCCCATCGAGCCGTGAGCGCGGCGTGCGCTACCAGACCGCAGACGGCCTGACCCACGTCGGCACGCTCACCTTGCCGGGCTCCTACGGCTCTGGCGCGAACCCTGTGCTTCCGCTCGTCGTCGTTCCCGAGCGCGGAGGCGACACTCGGATCTGGGGCGACCTCGCGGCTCGCGCGCCTGTCGCGCTGTTGCGCCTGCACGGTGGCCCCGCGCGCGTGGGGCCCGAGGGGATCGCCGCGCTTGCGGAAGCTCGGGGTGCAATTCGTCGCGCGTTCCCGTGGCTGCGGCTTGCGCCCGGCAGAACCTACGTGTTCGGCAGGGGGGAGGGCGGGAGACGAGCGCTCCGGCTCGCCGTCCTGCGCCCGCGGCTGCTCGCGGGGGTCGCCGCGCTCGACGTTCACGCGGGCGAGGGCTTTCTGCCGTCCGGCCGTCAGCTCGCGTTCTCGCAGGTTCCGATCCAGCTCTGGAGCAGCTCGGCGAAGCAGCGACGGCGCGCGTCGGCCCTCGCCCGAGGCATCCGCGCGAGCCGCTCCGGTGGCCGCGTGCTCGCTGCCGACGGAGACTGGCCGGCTCGGATCGAGACCGCGCTGCTCGGCTTCGGATTGCTGCCGGCCGAGCAGTCGCTGCCTCGGGCGACGCGGCTGCCCGCGTCGTCGCTCCGCTGCGTCCGCCCGGGCGCGCTCTCGTACGGCTGGCCGATCCGCCCCTTCGACAGGCCGCACCCGGTGCGGGGCCATGTGGGAG
>JBPCJB010000283.1:0-20937 GCA_051005735.1 Gaiellaceae bacterium
CAGGAACCGTTAAGTGGTTCGACGACGCGAAGGGCTACGGCTTCATCTCGCCGGAGGACGGCGGCAAGGATCTCTTCGTGCATCACAGCGGCATCGGCGGCGAGGGCTTCAAGTCCCTCTCCGAGGGCGCGAAGGTCGAGTTCGAAGCCCGCGAGGGTGCGAAGGGGCCGGAGGCGTTCAACGTCAGCCTGGTCGCGTAGGACCCGGCGCAGGATGGGCATCCGCGAGCGCGGGTGCCCATCGCGCCACAGCAGTTAGACGAGGGAGGGGAGCATGGCCGAGAAGGAAGAGAAGATCGAGCTCGAAGGCGAGGTCGTCGAGGCCTTCCGCAGCGGCATGTTCCGGATTGCGCTCGATAACGGCCACGAGACGCTCGGCTATACCGCCGGGAAGATGAGGCGCTACCGGATCAAGGTCTTCCCCGGCGACCGGATCAAGGTCGAGCTCTCTCCGTACGACCTCACGCGCGGCCGGATCGTCTACCGCCACCCCTATCCTCCCCGGCCCGCGCAGGGGACTGAGGCGTCTGTCCGAGGGACAGCCCCGCGGACACGTCCCAAAAGACAGGCCGGCGAACGGGTCGAATTCTTCTCAGGCTCTTTTCAGTGACGGGCGAGTGCGCCGATGTGGCGCCCGTATGCCCCGGTCTCTCGGATCTCGCCGATCTGAGCGATCACGAGCTCGAGCTCGTCGTCCGAGGTGAAGTAGTGAGGCCCGATCCGGATCCCTGCGCCGGGACGGAAGTCACAGAGGATCTGCCGTTCGGCGAGCTCCTTGTAGACCGCCGCAAAGTCCTCGACGTGGACGGTGACCGTACCGCCCCGCCGGCCGTGATCCCGTGGGCTCCGCACCTCGAAGCCGGCCGCGTCTGCGAGCTCGATCAGGCGATCCGTCTGGCGCAGCGAGTTCTCTCGGATCCGCTCGACCCCGATCTCCTCGATCAGGTCGTAGCCCGCAGTCGCGGCGTAGAGAGCGGGCACGTTCGGCGTCCCGGTCAGGAAACGCGCCGCTCCGGCCGCGAACCGCATCTCCTCCTCGAAGCCGAAGGGCGATTCATGCGCCTGCCAACCCGTGTAGGTCGGTTCGAGGCGCGCAGCGAGATCGGGACGGACGTAGAGCCAGCCGTTCCCAGGCCCGCCGCAGAGCCACTTCACGGAGCCGCCCACCGCGAAATCGACGTTGAGGGCGGTGACGTCAAATGGGACGATTCCGGCGGACTGGTAGGCGTCGAGAATCACGTAGGCCCCGACCTCATGGGCACGATCGATGATCGCCCCGACATCCTGGATCTCGCCTGACTTGAAGAGAACGTGGCTGATCGGCACGAGCAGCGTGCGCTCGTCGATCGCCTCGACAATCGCGCCATCGTCCTCGCAGACGACAACGTCGAGCTCGGGCTGCGCCTCGTAGAGGTAGCGAACAGACGGGAAATTCTCGCGCTCATAGACAATCCGGTTGCGGGCTCCCACCGGGCGGAAGCAGGAGAGGACGATGGCCTCGGCGATCGCCACGTTCTGGTGCATCACGGTCGTGCCTGGGACCGCGCCGACGATTCGTCCGATCTGGTCGCCGACCGTCAGCGGCAAGTCCCACCAGCCCTCGCCCCAAGCGCGAATCCCTCGTTCGCGCCACGTGCGCGCGTAGTCGGCCACACGCTCCTCGACCCGGGCGGGCATCGCTCCGAGCGAGTGGTTGATCAGGTACGTCGTGTGCTCGAGGATCGGGAACTCGGAGCGGTAATCGAGCAGCTCGCGCACGTCGGCAGCGTATTGTAGCGGCCACGGTCCAGCGTAGCCGGCGCCGAGGGACAGTCCCTCGGACGTGTCCGTTCGAGCCGTGTCCTAGGGACTGTCCCTCGTCGGCGCGAAATGTGTCAAGTTCGCAACAATCGGGCGCGGGGGGTTTCCAGCGTTGCCTCCTCCGGCTACCGTCGAGGGGCCGTGCCTCGACGCCGCAGATCCGACCTCCCGACGCCAGCGGTCTACCACATCACCACGCGCGGGGTCGCGAGGCAGCCGATCGTTCTCGACGCGCGTGACTGCGACGACTGGAAGCGACAGTTCCGCGAGGTCAGGCTTCGCTTTGGCTGGAACGTGCTCGTCTGGACGTTGATGCCGAACCACTTCCATCTCGTCGTCCGCACGACGCAACCGCAACTCTCCGCCGGGATGCATCGGCTCAACGGCCTCCACGCGATGCGCTTCAATCGCCGCCACGACCGGGTGGGGCACCTCTTCCAGAGTCGCTTCGAGGCTTGGGTTCTCGATCGCGACGATCATTTCGAGAACACCCTCGCCTATGTCCTGGACAACCCTCGTCGCGCCGGCCTGCGCGGCTGGCGTTGGGTCGGACGCAGCCGACGGTCAGCTCAGCCGCTTCAGCAACCCGAGAGCCTGTTGGTTCCAGGGAACACGGTGAGTGGTGCCGGCGACCCCAACGCGGCCACGGTTCGCGAGATACCAGTCGTACGTCTCGACGAGCGTGCGCGAGTTCGACAGCCGAGGCTTCCAGCCGAGCAACCGCTCAGCCTTCTCGGTCGAGACGAAGGAGTCCCGATGGGCGGTTCTGTAGTGCCATTCGGCCAGTGGCGAGACCCGGCAGAGCTCCAGGACTCGCAATGCGAGCTCGGCCGGTCGCACCGGCACCGAGGTCAGGCGCGAGCCGGATTCGGCGTGATCGAGCAACGCCTGCAGATCGTCGCGCACGGTTCCGAACTCCGTCGCCCCCACGTTCAAGGACTCACCCGAGACAGCCGGGGCCGAGAACGACCGTACGATCGCGTCGACGAGATCCTCGACCGCGAGCAATTGGTAGCGGTTCGTGCCGGGCCCGAGCGTGTAGATCCGCCTCCCCTCGCGCACCCAGTCGAAGAGGATCTCGAATACGCCCAGCCGCTCGGCTCCGATGAACGTCTTCGGGCGAACGATCACCGTCTCGAGGCCCCGCGCGGAGAACGCACGGCACATCTCCTCCGCGCGGATCTTCGACTCGCCGTACCACCCGACCCCGACCAGGGGATCGTCCTCGTGGATCGGATGACGCGCTGGAACGCCATACACCGCCGTGGATGAGATGAAGACGACGCGCCGGACGCCGGCGTCGAGTGCGGCGGCCAGCACGTTCGCGGTGCCGTCGACGTTGACCGAGAGGATCGACTGGCGGGAGGCCTGGATCGGCAGCGCGGCGGCGGCATGGACGACGATCTCGGCTCCGGCGACGAGCCGCCGCACCGCCGCGGGATCGCGGACATCACCATTCAGCGATTCGACGGAAGACTCGAGAGAGTCGTCGTCGAGGGGCACGACGTCGAGCGTCCGCACCTTCTCGCCGCTCATCAACAGGCGTCGAGCGAGATGTAAGCCGAGGAACCCGGCTCCACCCGAGATCGCAACGGTCATCGGAAGGACGCTAGCGGCGGGAGGTTGGATTGGCAGACCAAGGCGCGGCTAGCGTCGAAGCAGGCGTTCGAGCGTCGGCGAGAGCCCAAGCGAGTCGCGCAGGTCGTCGTACGCGCGTTGCGCTTCCGCCCCCGCCGCGCGCGCCCGCACTGCTCGGATGAGAACGTTCTTCGCGGTGTGCTCGAGCTCGACGAACTCGACAAGCTGAGTTCGATAGCCTGCGAGCTCCAGGAGTTGTGCGCGTAACACGTCGGTCGCAAGCGCAGCGAGCCGTTCCCTCGCAAGACCGTGGCGGAGCAGCGGCGCGAGCTGGTCGCTTCGGATCTGCCCGTACGCCTCTTTGTGGCAGCACGGGACTGCGAGGATCGGGCTGGCGCGCCAGCGCACGGCTTGCGCGAGCGCACCGTCGGTTGCTTTATCGCACGCATGCAAACTGACGACAAGGTCGATCTCCGCCCTCGCGTCGAAATCGCCGATCTCACCGAGCTCGAAGCGCAGCCCGGCCAACCCGGAGCGCTCCGCAAGGGTTGAGCAGGCCTCGATGACGTCGCGCTTCAGATCGAGCCCGACGATCGCGACCTCGCGACCGTGGATGTTCGAGAGCAGGTGGTGGAGCGCGAAGGTCAGGTACGACTTGCCGCAGCCGAAGTCGACGACGCGCAGCGTGCCTCGAGCGGGGAGCGACGGCACGACATCCTCAACGAGCTCGAGAAAGCGATTGACCTGGCGAAACTTGGCGTAGCGGCTCTTCCGGACTTGCCCGGCGGTCGTCATCACGCCGAGCTCGACGAGAAACGGCACCGGAATGCCCTCCTCGATCAGGTACCGCTTGCGCCGGTCGTGCCGGCGGGTTGCGACCGGACGCGTCGGCAGCCGGCGGAGCACCTTCTCTCCAAGCACCTGCCAATCCGCCTCGGGACTCTGGAACAGCGCTTGGCCGTACCCAGCGAGCAGAGACTCGAGGCGTTCGCGCGCAGCAGCCATCCCAAGATTCTCGTGTGTCGCTCTGTCGGCGAGCTGAGTCGTGAAGCGATACGAGGTCTCTCCGCGAAGCTCGATCGGCTCGATGACGATCCGAGCGGGCAGCCCTGAGCCCCGCGGCTTCGAGAGCACCGCATGGGTCAACCGCCCCTCATCGAGCAAGCGGCCGACAAGCGTGTGGTGACTCAGCATGTGGACATCATGCGCGTTAGGGCGGGAGCGAGGCACAAATCGCGCGATCTGCTCGCCGAACCTGTCGAGAAAGGACAGGTCCGAGGGACTGTCCCTCGAGTGGTTTCGGGAGACTGTTCGAACGCGACCTGTCCTAACGGGACGTGTCCGAGGGACTGTCCCTCGGCGCGGCTAGAGCCCGTACGTCTCGAGCAGTCGGAGCCAGAGCTCGCTTCGCGTCGGGAACGCCGGCACCGCATGCCAGAGCGTCGCGAGCGGTATCTCGGCGACGACGGCGATCGTGGCAGCGTGCAGCGACGACGCCACCGTAGCGCCGGTAAAGGTCGCGCCGACGATCACGCCGCGATCCTCGTCGACGACGAGGCGGGCCGTTCCCGGCGCGTTCCTGCCGACGAAGCTCCCGCCCGCGTTCGCGCTCGTGCCCACATCGACGGCGCGCACGTTCAACCCCGCCTCCTTCGCCCCGGCGAGCGTGTAGCCGACCGCGGCGACCTGCGGCTCGGTGAAGATCACCCGCGGTGAGAGCGCCCCATCGGAGCGAAGCTCGACCTGCTTGCCGAGGATGGAGTCGGCCGCGAGCCGCGCCTGGTACTTGCCCATATGCGTCAGGAGCGAGCGGCCGTTGACATCACCGATCGCGTAGAGCCATGCGTGGCCGCCGGAACGGAGGTCGCCGCCGACCTCGATCGACGCGCCGGGCTCGAGGCCGATCGTCTCGAGACCGATGTCCTGCGTCGCCGGCCTCCGGCCGACGGCGACGAGCAGCTCGGCGCCGCTCGCGCTCGTCCCGTCCTCGAGCTCGATCGCCACCTCTGCGTCACGCCTGACCGAGATCGCCTTCGCACCAGTTCGAACGTCGACGCCGCAGGCCCGGAGGGCGTCCTCGACCTGCTCGGAGGCAAACTCCTCCTCGCGTGCGATCAGGCGCGGCAGCCCCTCCACCAGGGTGACGCTCGACCCCAGCGAGGCCCACGCCTGGGCGAGCTCGACCCCGACCACGCCGCCGCCGAGGATGACCAGACTCACCGGCACCGCCTCCGCCGTCGTCGCCTCGCGGTTCGTCCATGGTCGCGATTCGGCAAGCCCCGGAATCGGCGGCATCGCGGCGCCGCTCCCTGTCGCGACGACGACGGCCTTGCGCGCCACGAGCACGTCCATGTCGACTCGCACGCGCCGCTCGCCATCGAGACGGCCGAAGCCCCGCACGAGCGTGACGCCTCGCTCCTCGAGCCACGGCAGCTGGGAGGCGTCGTCGAGCTCGTGGATCACCTCGTCGCGGCGCGCGAGCACCGCCGCCACGTCGAGCTCCGTCACCGCCAGTCCCGGCACGCGCCCGACCTCCGCGGCGAGCTCCGCCGGGCGCAGCAGCGCCTTCGAGGGCATGCAGGCGTAGAAGGAGCACTCGCCGCCGACGAGATGCGCTTCGACGAGCGCTACGTCCAGCCCGGCATCGCCGAGCCGCCCTGACACGACCTCGCCGGCCGGGCCGGCGCCGAGGACGACCACATCGAACTCCCGCTCCACGCAGCGATCCTCTCACAGGGAATCTGACGCTCGACTTAACCCTAGACTCGCGGCGTGAAGGTCGTCGTCGCGCCCGACACGTTCACCGGCACGCTCTCCGCGGCCGAGGCCGCGCACGCAATCGCACTCGGCTGGCGTTCGGCTCGGCCGCAGGACGAGCTCGTGCTAGTGCCGATGGCCGACGGCGGCGGGGGCACGATCGAGGTCGTCGCGAAGGCCGTCCCCGGCGCGCAGCGGCACGAGACCGAGGTGCTCGACGCACGCGGCCGGCCGGCGGTTGCGACCTGGCTCTCCCTTCCGGACGGCCGCGCGCTGATCGAGTCCGCGCAGGCTTGCGGCCTCTCGCAGCTCGAACCCGACGAGCGCGACCCCGTGACGGCGACATCGTTCGGAGTCGGCCAGCTCCTGCTCGCAGCCCGCGCCGCAGGTCACAGCACCCTCGTGATTGGCCTTGGCGGGAGCGCGACCGTCGATGGCGGCGTCGGCGCCGCGCGTGCGCTCGGTCACCGTCTCAGGTTCCTCGCCGGCGAGCTCGACCGCATCACCCACCGAGCGTCACTCGATGCGGAGGCCGTCGTGGCGGCAGACGTGAGCTCGCCTCTCCTCGGCCCCGAGGGCGCCGCCCTGCGTTTCGGGGCTCAGAAGGGCGCCTCGGACGCCGACCTCCTGCTTCTGGAGCGCTCGCTCGCACGCCTCGCCGGCGTCGTGGAGCGCGATCTCGACGGCGGCCCATGGCGCGACCTGCCCGGCGCGGGCGCAGCGGGTGGGCTCGGCTTCGGGCTCGCCGCCTTCTGCGGCGCCCGGATCGAGCCGGGCGCGCCGATCGTCGCGGAGCTCGTCGGGCTGCCGGAGGCGCTCGACGGCGCCACCTACGTCGTTACCGGAGAAGGCGCGCTCGACCGCCAGACTGCGACTGGCAAGGTTCCCGCCCACGTCCTCAGTCTCGCGCGCGGACGGCGCCTCGAGACCTTCGCGATCGCGGGCAGACTCGAGGACGGCGCCGGCGATCCGTTCGATGCCGCCGTCGAGCTCGGCCCAGAGGGTCTGCGCCTTCCCGCTGAGTCGCTGGCCGCCCGCGCAGCCGAGCTCGCCCGCAGCATTCTGCGAGAGTGACGGCATGGTGAGCACCGGCGCCGCAATCGGGATCGCACTCGTTGCGCTCGGGCTCGCGCTCACCCCCGGCCCGAACATGCTCTACCTCGTCTCTCGCTCGATCACCCAGGGCCGGGCGGCCGGAATGGTCTCGCTGCTCGGTGTCGCCGTCGGCTTCCTCGCGTATCTCGCCGCCGCCGTCGCCGGGATCACGACGATCTTCTTCGCCGTGCCGGCGGCGTATACCGCTCTCAAGCTCGCCGGCGCTGCGTACCTGCTCTACCTCGCCTGGCAGGCGGTGCGCCCCGGCGCCGCGGCGGTGTTCGCGCCCCGCGAGCTGCCCAGGGATCCGCGGCGACGGCTCTTCCTGATGGGTCTGACGACGAACCTGCTGAACCCGAAGATCGCGGTGCTCTATGTCTCGCTGCTGCCGCAGTTCGTCGATGTCGAGCGAGGCTCAGTCGCTCTCCAGAGCTTGATCCTGGGCTCGATCCAGATCGCGATCGGACTCGCCATCGACGCCTTGATCGTGCTCACCGCGGGCTCGCTGGCCGTGTTCCTCGCCCGCAGGCCGGGCTGGCTCCGCGCGCAGCGCTACTTGATGGGCGGCGTTCTCGCCGCGCTCGCGCTCCGGCTCGCGACCGACCGCGGCCGCGCTACCGCGTAGCTACTCGATCTCGAGCCGCTCGATCCGGGCGCTCCCGTCGTCGTCGAGATCGAGCACGACGTAGACGCGGCCGGTGCCGATCGCGCGCTCGATCTCCTTGGCACGCCGCTCGCTTGCGAAGTACGTCTCGATCCCGTACTCGACGTCCACCTCGCTGCCGGCGCCGGCGTCGCTGCGCGCTCGGCCGCAGATCGCCTCACCGTTCTCGGGCAGGCCCGCGAGGGCCGGACCGGCTCGCCACTCGTCGCCCGCCTCGAAGAGCGGCGCGCAGACCCGGTCGCCACGGTCGACGTCGAAGCTCACCGGCAGAGCTGAGAGCTCGTAGCGGAGGACGACGTAGTTGCCGCGGAAGATGTCGAGCGGGTCGATCGGCCGAGCCCGCAACCGCACTTCCTGGCCGAAGGCGAGATCAGCAGCCGCAAGCCCGGCCAGCCCGAGCGGCGCCGCGAGCTGGGCGAGCACGACAGCGATGAGCGCGAGCCTCCGGCGGCTGCTCATCCGCCCATCCCGGCGAGCAGTTGCTTGCGCTGCCGCTCGAGGAGAAAGGCAATCGCGAGAATCAGGATCCCGGCCCCGATCAGCCCGGCCGAGCGCGGCAGCGCCGACCAGAAGACGTCGAAGTAGCGTCCGATCAGGTCGATCGCGACGAACGCGACGCCGAGGTTGACGAGCCAGGGCTCGTCGGTGACGTAGCCGGCGTAGATCGCGCCGAGCACGAAGACGGCGACGAGGAGATTGAAGAGGAGCGCGTAGGCGGCGCCGCTTCCACCCGCGAGCACCGCGAAAAGCAGGCTCCCGACGGCGACGGCGAGCGCGGCCCCTTCGTAGAGGCCGCTCCGCCGGCGCGTGAGGGCGAGCGCGGCAGCGCTCGCAAGCGCGAGACCGGCAAAGAGCGCCAGACCCGCCTGCAGCCCGGCGGAGACGGAGTCGCCCGCCTCTCCGAGCTCGTCGGCGGCCTCCGAGAAGGTGAAGACGAAGAGCCCGCTCAGCGCGAGCAGCAGTCCGAGCTGCCGCGCGGCCGGGACGAAGCCGCTCACTGCGAACCACTGCCGAGGAAGCCGCTCGCGAGCGGCCGTCGCGAGCCCGTAGAGCGCGCAACCGTAGAAGACGGCGACGACCGGGAAGGCGGCCCAGTTGTCCCCAGAGTCGTCGATCGCGGTGCCGAACTCGAAGCCGACCCAGCCGGTGAGGATGAGGAGCGCGGCGCAGGCAACGGTCCGCGAGCGAACGACGAGCGCGGTCGCGACGGCGCCGACAGCCCAGATCAGGAGCGCAAGCGGATCGTGCGCCTCGACGTTGTACATCTGCCCGACGAGGAAGAGCGACGCGCCGAAGAGGATCGTCCCGAGCAGATAGAGCGCCTCGCCCACCTTCGGCAACCGCCCCGTCCGCTCCCGCAGGTGGAAGCCGCCGGCGTAGAAGGCCGCGATCGCGCCGGTGAGGAGCGCGAGGCGCAGCCCGTGACCGAGCTTCTCCCAGTTCGCCGCGAAGAAGCCGATCACGCCGAGCCCGACCGCAATCGCGCCGATCATTGCCAGGGCTGTGACGGCACGGCTTCGCGGCTCTTCGGGCGCGCGGGCTCCGGCCTGGGCATACCGCAGGCGCAACGCCTCGGCCTGCTCCGCCGAGACGAGCCCCTCCGCGACCCATGCCTCGCTCTCGCGCGCGAGCCGCTCACGGAAGGATGGATCGGTCACGGAGCCCACGCTAGCCACCGGGCCAGATGCGCGTCAGACTGTCGAGCGCGATGGACGTTCTGCTCAGGGTCGACGCTGGCAGAAGCGCTGACGATGCGGAGACCGCGGAGCTGGCGGGATGCCTGCGGGACGAGCTCGTGCTCACGACCTGGATCCCGTGGCGACGCCGGCCGATGCGCCGCCTGGGGCGAAGGGCATCGGCTCGGGCGACCTCGGGTCGCTGCTCGTCGTGCTCACTGCCTCCGGCGGCGTCCTGACGACGCTGGTCGGGACGCTGCAGGCCTGGCTGCTCCGCCATTCCGGCAGCCAGATCGTCGTCGAGATCGACGGCGACCGGCTCGAGCTGACCGGAGCGACAGACGACGAGCTGCGTCGCGCGCTCGAGGTCTGGCTCGCCCGGCACGACGGTGGCGGCGACACCGCCGGCTGAGCGCCGTCGCGCCCTCGTCGTCGCGAACGCGCGCTACGAGGACGAGGCACTTGGACGGCTGCTCTCTCCCAGCGAGGATGCCGCGGCGCTAGGACGCGTGCTCGAGATCGGGACGCTGCGACTTCGAGGTGACTGCGATCGTCGACGGCGCCTCCGGCGAGGTCGCCGAGGCCGTGGAGGGCTTCCTCACGGACGTCGAGCGCAACGACCTCCTGCTCCTCTACTTCTCCTGTCACGGGCTCCAGGACGAGCACGGGCGGCTCTACTTCGCGACCAGGAACACGCGCCGGAACCGGCTTCGCTCGATGGCGCTCCCGGCCGCGGTCGTGAACGAGCTTCTGCTCGGCTCGCGCTCGCGACGCAAGGGCTGCTGCTCGACTGCTGCTACGGCGGCGCGTTCGCGAAGGGCTTCAGGTCAAGGCCGATCCGTCCGTCCACACGGCCGAGCAGTTCGACGCGCGAGGGCTCGTCGTGCTCACCGCCTCGGACTCGACCCAGTACGCCTTCGACGGCGATGTCGTCCACGGCGCCGTCACACCTTCCCGGTTCACGGCGATCCTCGTCGACGGGCTCTCCAGCGGCGCGGCAGATCTCGACGGGGACGGGTTCGTCACGATCGATGACGCTACGATTCGTCCGGCAGCGGCTCGCCGACGAGCACCTACCGCAGAGTCCCCGCAAGTGGGAGTTCGACGTCGCCGGCCACATCGTCCTCAGCCGGGCCGGGGCCGCCGCCGACGGCGGGCCGCGGCCCGCATTCTCGCAGCCCGGACTCGTCACGACGATGCCGAGAGAGCCGGCTTCGACCGGACCGGCCCGCTTTTCCCAGCGGATTTGGTGGCTGGGCTGGCTCACGCTGCTGGCGGCCTGCCTGGGAAGCACCTGGCTTGTGGCGACCTGGCTGAACGGCTGGCTTCGTCGACGACGAATCTCGCGTACCTCCCCGACCTCGAAGAGCTGCGCGTGAGCATGGTCGTCCTCGGCGCAGCCTGGGCCGTTGCATTTGCGGTAGTCCCGCCTCCCGAACGCCCGAGTCGCGCGCGCTGGTTCGACGCCGACGCCTGGCGGCCGCTGCTGACCGCGTACAAGGAGCTGGCAACCCCTGGCGGAGTCGCTGCGTTCGGGCGCGGCCCGCTCGCCGCGGTGCCGATCAACGTCCTCCTCGTCGGAGCTGTGTCCCTAGCTGCGGGTGCTCAGGCGTACTCCTCGTTGGGCTCGACCGATCGCGACCAGATGTTCCGGCTCGTGTTCGTCCTGCTCGCGATCGCCACGCTCGTGCGGTACCTGGTCAGGGCGCGCCGCTGAGATCCGCCAATGGCTAACGGCTGACCTGTGTCCTCTCTGCCCGCTTGGCGTCGTAGAGAGACCGGCAGGCGTTCGAGAACTCGTCGGTACAGTCGGCCACCGCGATGGACGACATCCTGACGCTCCTCGACTGGAAGCGCCGCGTCTTCGCTCTCTATCAGTCGGTGCGCTCGACGGCCGACCCCGAGGGGGCGTGGGCTCTCTGGCGCGAGACTCGCGATGACCTCTATCGCGACCACCCGCAGTCGCCGCTCTCGGAGGAGGCACGGCGCGATTTCGCCGGCCTCGACTACTTCGACTACGACCCCTGTTTGCGTGAGCTCGCTGAGGTCTCGGCGGTCGAGCCGGAGCCTCAGCAGATCGGCGCGAGCGGCGACCAGTCGATCCTCTTCCGCCGCTTCGCCGTGGCGACGTTCAAGCTCGACGGAGAGGAGCAGTCGCTCGACCTCCACTGGCTCGAGGGCTATGGCGGCGGGATCTTCCTCGCCTTCGGCGACGCGACGAGCGGCTCGGAGACCTACGGCGGCGGGCGTTACGTGCTCGACTCGGTCAAGGGCGCCGACCTCGGAATGGAAGGCGAGGCGCTCGTGCTCGACTTCAACTTCGCCTACAACCCCTCCTGCGCCTACGACGCCCGCTGGATCTGCCCCCTCGCGCCACAGGCGAACGGGCTGGCCGTTGAGATCAGGGGCGGCGAGCGGCTGGCCTCCTCGTAGGTCTGCCTGATGCGCTCGCTCCTGCGCCGCCGCGACTTCGGGCTGCTATGGACGGCTGGCCTGATCACGTTCACCGGCGACTGGGTGCTCTTCGCAGGCCTCCCGCTCGTCGTCTACGGGCTGACCGGCTCGACGCTGAGCACGAGCGGGATCTTCATCGCCGCGCTCCTGCCGAGGGTGGCCTGGGGCTCGCTCGCGGGTGTGCTCGTCGATCGCTGGGACCGGCGGCGGACGCTCGTCTTCGCCAACCTCGGCCAGACGGTCGTCTTGCTGCCGTTGCTCGCGGTCGACTCGGCCGACCGGATCTGGATCGCCTACGTCGTCGCCTTCATCCACGCCTCGCTCGAGCAGGTCGTCGAGCCGGCCGAGGGCGCACTGCTCCCGCGCCTCGTCGGTGAGGACGACCTCGTCGCGGCGAACGCCCTGAACTCGCTGAACAACAATCTCGCCCGGCTGATCGGCCCGGCGCTCGGTGGGGTCGCCGTGGCGGTCGCCGGATCGAGGGCATCGTGCTCCTCGACGCCGCGTCATTCTTGGCCGCGGCCGGGCTGATCGCTCTGATCGCCACGGACGGACGCGCGGGCGCGTGCCTCCTCGCTCGGGGACGAAGCGGTCGAGGCGGTGACGGGCTTCTGGCGCGAATGGCTGGCCGGCCTGCGGCTGATCCGGCGCACGCGAGCGGCCGCCGTCCTCATCGCGGTCGCTGCGCTGACGGGTCTCGGCGAGGGGGCGCTGATCACGATCTTAGTCCCGTTCGTAACCGAGACGCTTGGCGCAGCGAGGTCGATTACGGGCTTATCCTCTCCGTCCAGGCGATCGGCGGTCTCGCCGGCGGGATCCTCGTCGCCCGGTACGCAGGGGCCGTGCCAGCTGCACGACTGCTCGGCCTGGGCGCGATCGGAATCGGCCTGATCGACGTCGCGATCTTCGTCCACCCGCTCTTCAGCGACGGGATCGCGCTCGCCCTCGCTCTCTTCGTCGTGGTCGGCCTGCCGGTCGCCGCCTACGGCGCGGGCCTCGGGACGCTGCGCCAGACGGCGGTCGAGGATGCTTACCGAGGTCGACTGCTCGGCGCGTATGGGACGAAGCTCGGGCTTTCGCTCCTCGTCGGCACGATCGTCGCCGGCGTGCTCGGCGACGTGATCGGGTTGCTGCCGCTCCTGCTCGTGCAATCGGCGGTGTACGCAGCCGCCGGCGTCCTCGTCCTCCTGGCGCTACCCGACCGGGATCACGACCACGGGTAGGGCGAGTGGGAGACCGGGTGCAGGTCGCCGGTCGCGAACCGCTCGAAGCGGAACGGATAGAGGAGCTGCGAGTGCTCGCCCACGAGGACCTTCGCGACCTCGCGGCCGACGCCGATCATCTTGTAGCCGTGGTTCGAGTCGAGGACGCCGTACACGTTCGGGCGCAGGTAGTCGAAGACCGGGAAGTTGTCGGCCGTGAACGCGCCGACGCCGCCCGAGCGCGCGTCCTTGTAGGAGGCCCGGCAGCCCTCGAAGCGGCTCATCGCGTGCGAGAGCCCGGCGCACCACATGTCGGCGAAGTCGGGATCGACGTTCGTCGTCGACGGATACGGATCGAGCTCGACGTCGCTCTCGACGACGAGCGGCGAGGCGCCGCCCTGGACGCCGTGGCGGTCGCGCTTGAAGTAGATTCCCCAGAGCTCGTCCGTCACGAGCTTGCCGTCGTCCGTGCGGAGCGGAGCATCGGTATCGAGGTGCAGCACGGGCGGCGGGCCTCCGTCGGCGGTCGCGAACGAAAGCGGATCGACCGCGATCTCACCCTCCTGGAGGTTCCAGTACGTCCACATCGGGCGGTCCCTGACGACGTCGCCCGAGGGAGTCCGCACGTCGATCGTCTCCGGCAGGCCGAGCATGGCCCAGAGCACCCTCGCCCACGGGCCCGGCGCGATCACGACCTGCTCGCCGACCTCGATCCGGCCCTCGCTCGTCGAGACCGCTGTGACCGAGTCGTCGCCGGCGAGCTCGAAGCCGGTCACCTCGACGCCCGAGTGGATCGTCACGCCCTCGGACTCGCACTTCCCCGCGAGCCCGTGCACCGAGTCGAGGTTGAACGCGAAGCCGCCCTGGCGCTCGTGGAGACAGGCGATCGTTCCCTGCGCGCGCCAGTCGGGGAAGAGTCCTTTCATGTGCGCGTCGACCTCGGCCTCGCCGAGGATCAGCTCGGAGCGGTAGCCGATCGCCTCCTGCCGCTCGTAGGTCGCGACGAGATCCGACTCCTGCACGGCAGCGCCGAGCGCGATGTAGCCGACCGGGTTGTAGTGATAGGCAGCCGGATCGGACTCCCACACCTCGACGCACGCCTGCATCAGCTCGCTCATCGCCGGCTGGAAGTAGTTGTTGCGGACGACGCCGCAGGCGATCCCCGACGCGCCGGCGCCCGGCCCCGTCTTGTCGAGGACGGCGATGTCCCGGCCGGAGCAGAGCCCGCGCTCCCGCAGCTCCTTCGCGAGGTGATATGCGGTCGAGAGCCCGTGGATCCCGGCCCCGACGACGACGTACTGCGAGGAGCGTGGAAGCGACATGGTTCCTCCTGCCTAGTGGATCGTTGCCGGCGATAGGGCTGCGGACGTCAGTACACCGGAGCGGACGAGCGCGCGCAACGGCTCCAGCGTCGGCGGGATCGGATTGTCCTCATCCTTGAATCCGATGCACTCTCGCACGAGCTCGTGCGCCCGGCGCGTTCCCTCACCGAGGCGGTGCTCGCGGAGGTCGATGGCCTGGCAGGCGACCAGGAGCTCGATCGTGACGATCCGCTCGCCCAGCGAGACCATCTCGGCGAGACGCCGTGCGGCGAGGGGCGCCAGCGACATCCGGTCCTCGATCCCCTCCGCGTGAGCCGAGCTCGCGAGCTCGAACGAGACAGGCTGGGCGAGGAGGCGCGCCTCGGCGGTGAGGGCCTGGCCCGCCGGGCCGTACTCGCTCAGCGAGTCCTCGGCGCTCCCGGCGCGCTCCGAGAGACCCTCGGGAAGACCGCTGAGCGGCGCCTGCAGGAGCTTGACCATCCGCTCGTTCGCGCTCGTCAGCACCGGCGCGAGCGCGATCCGGAGCAGGTCGAGCGCGGCCGCGAGCGACAGCGAGTCGAAGTTGCCGACGGAGAGGATCTGCTCGCCTTCGACGTCGACTAGGGGATTGGCCTGGGCGGCGTTCAGCTCGATCTCGACCTGTGTCCGTGCGAACGAAAGCGCGTCGAACGCGGCGCCGTGCACCTGCGGTAGGCAGCGGAACGTGAGCGGGTCCTGGAGGTTGCGCGCCGCGCCGCGCTCGCTGAGCTCGCTACCGGCCAGGAGGTCGCCAAGCCCGGCGAGCGCTGCGGCGAGCCCCGGATAGGGACGCTCGCGCGCGATCGCGGGATGGATCGACGAGAGGTTGGCGGCAAAGGCCTCGAGGTCGAGCGAGCCCGCGACGAGCGCCGTTTCGAGCAGCTTCTCGAGATCGGCGACCGCGAGCGCGGCAGCGCCGGTCGAGAAGGCGTTGCTGCTGAGGAGGGACAGGCCCTCGCCTGGCTCGAGCCGCCCATCGTCGCCGAGCAGATCGTGCGCCAGATCGGCGAGCGCGGCGAGATCGGCCTGGCCGACTGAGCCCAGCATTCGCACCCGCAGCTGACGCCGCTCGTTCAGCGCGTCGACCACCCGCTCCCCGAGCCTTGGGCCCGCGAGCCCGGAGCCGCGCGCGAACCCGTTTGCGAGCACGAGGAGCGTCGCGCGCACGATCTCGTCGGGCGCTTCCTCGCCCTGGCCGACGAGGTGGTTCAGGATCAGGCGCGTGTTGAAGTCGCCCTGCTCGGACGGTCCTACCTGGGCGCGCTTGCGCACGCCGACCCCGGTCGAGAGCCCGTAGACGGCCTCGCCCGCGGCAAGCGCCCGCTCGGCGACCGCGCGCGCCTGGCGCATTCGCTCGAGCGCCGCCGGCTCGAGCTCGACCGTCGCGCTCCCTCTCGCGACCTCGAGCACCTGCTCGAGCGTCAGCGTCGCGCCGGTGAGGACAACGCCCATCCCGCGCCTACTCTACGCGCGTCGGTGACGGACGTAGACTCGCGTCACGTCCGCCACACCTTCATCGCGCAGCATCCCGGCGGCGCGCGGCGACCGCCTCTCGCGTGCGGTCGCGCTGTCGACGCCGCTCACGTTCGCCGGCGGCGAAGGCGCCGAGCTGATCGCGACCGACGGCACGCGCTACCTCGACTTCGTGTCCGGCTTCGGCGTTACGAACACGGGCCACTGCCACCCCCGCGTCGTCGAGGCGATTCGCGACCAGGCCGCGACCCTGCTCCACGTCTCCACCGTCGGCGCGACCGAGGCGGCTCGGCGTTACGCCGAACGGCTCTGCGCGCTCGTTCCGATCGCAGACGCGAAGCTCTTCTTCGCGAACAGCGGCACCGAGGCCGTCGAGGCCGCGCTCAAGCTCGTCCGCTTCGCCTCGGGCCGGCCGACCGTGATCGCGTTCGGCGGCGGCTTTCACGGCCGGACACTGGGCTCGCTCTCGATCTCGACCTCGAAGGCGGGGTTCCGCGCCGGCTACGAGCCGCTGCCCGGCGGCGTCTACACGGTTCCCTATCCACGTCACGAGCTCGAGCCGACGTTCGCCGCCCTCGAGCAGCTCTTCCGCGAGCAGGTCGTGCCACGGCAGGTGGCGGCGGCGATCGTCGAGCCAGTGCTCGGCGAGGGCGGCTACGTCGTCCCGCCGGACGACTTCCTGCCCCGCTTGCGCGCGCTCTGCGACGAGCACGGGATCCTGCTCGTCGCCGACGAGGTGCAATCCGGCTTCGGCCGCACCGGTCGCCTCTTCGCCTGCGAGCACGCCGGTGTCGAGCCCGATCTGATCACGCTTGGGAAGGGGATCGCCTCGGGACTGCCGATGGGCGCCCTGGTCGGTCGCGCCGAGCTGCTCGACGCCTGGCCTCCGGGAGCGCACGGGACGACCTTCGGGGGCACCCCGGTCTGCTGCGCGGCGGCCTCCGCGACGCTCGACGTGCTCGAGGACGAACTGCTCGTCGAGAACGCAGCGCGCCGGGGCGCGGAGCTGCTCGAGGGGCTACTTCGCCTCGGCGCGAGCGCGCACGGCCGCGGCTTGATGATCGGCGTCGACTTCACAAATGCCGAGGCTGCGACGCAGGTGCGGGAGCGCCTGCTCGAGCGCGGAGTGATCGTCTCGACCTGCGGCCCGGAGTCCCGGACGCTTCGGCTCTCGCCGCCGCTCGTCCTCAGCGGCGGGCATGTCGAGCGCTTCCTCGACGCCTTCGCTGCCTGCACATGAACGAGCTCGAGCAGCGAGTCCTCGCCGAGATCGAGGCGCGGAGCGGCGAGCTCGTCGCGCTCGCGGGCGACCTGATCCGCTTCGACACGACGGCGCGCGAGCTTGACGATCCGCCGCGCGACGAGGCGGCGTTGCAGCGCTACCTCGGGGATCGCCTGGGCGCGGCCGGCGCCGAGATCGACATCTGGGAGCCGGCCCCCGAGGACGTCGCGGGCAGCCGGCTCGTGCCGCCGGGTCTTGGGTTCGAGGGCCGGCCGCAGCTCGCGGCCCGCTTTCCAGGCGCCGGCAACGGTCGCAGCCTGCTCCTGAACGGCCACATCGACGCCGTCTCGGTCGAGCCGCGCCAGCGCTGGACGAGCGACCCGCACACCCCCGTCGTCCGCGACGGCCGCCTCTACGGGCGCGGATCGGTGGACATGAAGGGCGGCGTCGCCGCGATGACGTTCGCCGCGGAGACGCTGGCGCGGCTCGGCGTCCGGCTCGACGGCGACCTGCTCGTCAACACCGTCACCGACGAGGAATCAACCGGCGCCGGCGGCGTCGCCTCGGTCGTCCACGGCGTCCGCGCCGACGCCGGCATCGTCACCGAGCCGTCCGGCTTCGACGTCTGGGTGGCCTGCCGCGGCAGTCTGATGCCGACGATCACGGTCAGCGGGCAGCCCGGTCACGCCGGCCTCCCCCAGCCGCACTGGCGCGAGGGCGGCGCCGTCAACGCGATCGAGAAGGCGGCGCTCGTCCAGGAGGCGCTCCGGCGGCTGGAGCAGGAGTGGCGAACCCGGTCGGACAACCGGCACCCCTACCTCGCGCCCGGCGAGATCGTCCCGACGCTGATCGCGGGCGGCGAGTGGATCGTCAGTTATCCGGCGTCCTGCTCGCTCTCCTACCACGTCGCCTATCTGCCAGGCCAGGCCGACGAGGGCGGCTGGGGAAACGCCGTCGAGCGCGAGCTCGAGGAGCACGTCGCGCGGGCTGCGCACGCCGATCCGTGGCTGGCCGCGCACCCGCCACAGGTCTCGTGGGCGACTGATGTCCCCGCCGCCGAGGTGTCCACCGAGGAGCCGATCGTCGAGGCGATGCTGGGCGCGACTCGCGATGCTGGCCGGCCGGGCCGCGTCGCCGGGATGAACTCCTGGCACGACGGGGCGACCTACACGCTCCTAGCGGGCACGCCCTGCATCTGCTTCGGCCCCGGCCCGATCGAGGCTGCCCACACGGTCGACGAGTCGGTCGCCGTACGCGATCTCGTCGACTGCGCGAGAGCGGTGGCGCTGGCGGCGATGCGCTTCTGCGGATCAGCCGCCCGCGCCTGAGCTCGGCGGATCTTCGGCGCTCGATCGCAGGACGAAGCAACCTTGTGGTTTAGAAACACAAAGTCTAGATCGGGAGGGACAGTCCCTGGGACACGTCCCAAAACGGCATGTCCGAGGGACTGTCCCTCGAGCGCTGCCGAGCCGATTCGGCACCGCGACGTCCAGCCGCGCGCCAACGTTTCTCTGGTGTCAGAAGACGGCTGACTCTGCCGAGAGCTCCGGGTCACCCGCCGCTTTCGCCTCGGGATGAGCGTGGCCGCCGCCGGCCATCTCGTCCGCGTAGGTGATCGAGGTCCGGCGGAGCCCGCCCTCGCCGGGCTCGTAGTAGCCCATCCGCCAGAGCGCGGGCGAGTAGACGTGGATCGACGAGGCAGGCGGCCCGCTCGCGTGACGCATCCCGTGGATCGACGATCCGTCGAAGTCGAATACCCCGCCGGCCGGCCGCTCGCGCGTCTTGACGGTGATCCAGCCCTCTGCGTCACGGTGGAAGTAGTCCTCGCAAAGCGCGCCCTCGACCACGTAGACGGCCCCCGACGAGAGATCGTGGTCGTGATAGCCCGTGTCCTGCGCGTCCAGCCAGCAGATCAGCCAGACGTCTACGTTGAGGTCGCGGTAGAGCTGGTGGAAGTAGCGCGTCTCGGGATCGTGCCGAACGTGGTCGATCCAGAATCGGGGCTCGCGGCCGAGCGCCACCGCAAGCTCGGTGAGCTGCGGCCGGGAGAGATTCTCACCCGCCGCGACACGTTCGTAGATCCAGTCGCGAAGTTCGGTCATCCGAAGAGCCGCCCCGGATTGTCCCGGCAGACGGCGTCCGCCACAGCCTGCCCGAAACCCCGGACGGAACGCAAGGTCGGGCCGGCGTCGATCACGGGAATGTCGCTGCCGTAGACGAGCCGGCCGACGCCGTAGATGGCGAGCGAGAGCTCGAGCGCCCGATCGCCGTAGGACGCCGTGTCCAGGTAGACGTTCGCCTCGAGCACGGCCCGTGAGTCGACGCCGCGCGAGGCGAGACGCTCGAGCTGGAAGGGCGCGCCGCCGGCGAGGATCGCGAAGACGACCTTCAGGTTCGGCCAGGCCGCAGTGCCTTGGGCGAGCCAGGCCGCGTAGGCCGCCTGCATCTGGGCGGTGTAGCCCACGACCGCAGGCCACCAGTCGGGTGCGCCGTACGGCGACTCAGCCGGGCCGGGATGGACGAAGAGCACCGTGCCTCGGCGCTCGAGCTCGCTCAGGAGCGGTGTCAGCTCGGCAAGGTCGTCGAGCGCGGGGGCCGCCACGCAGGCGCCCGCGAAGCCCTCTCGCGCCGCGCCGCACGCGAGCGCCCGCAGGCGGCCGCCGGCCGCGGCGACGAGCTCGAGGATTCCGTCGTGGTAGGCCTCGCTCAGCTCCTCGTCGAGCTCGAGCGTCGGTGGGCACGAGATCACCGCGACGTCGAGCTCGTCGCGGTCCAGGAGCGCGAGCCGCGCCTCCAGCTCGTGGGCAGTGAGATCGATCTCCCAGTCTCCAGATGCGAGCTCGAGGATCCCCGCGCGCAGCCGGGGCCGCTCGCGCCGCGCCCGGAGCCCCGCGATCAGCGCCTCGGGCCAAAGGTGCTGGTGGACGTCGTAGGCGAGCACGAAACCGATTATCCGCTTCCGCGGCTGGTACGTTCGCGGCGACCGCCGTGAACGTCCTCTTCGTCGTCACCGAGCAGGCCCGCCACCTGAACGCCGAGCGGCAGCGGCGCTACGAGCGCACGGCCCGGCTCCTCGAGGAGCTTGCGGAGGCGCCACCGATCGCCGTCCACTACGCGGATCCCGGAGCGTTCCGCGACTCCGATGCCGTCGTCCTCAGCGGCTCCGACGCGCCGTGGGCCGAGCACGACCCAGACGAGCTGGAGCGGCTCCGGGACTTCGCCGCCGCATGCGGCCGTCCGGTGCTCGGGATCTGCGCCGGGATGCAGCTCCTCGCCCAGAGCGCTGGCGGCGAGGTCGATCGTGCGGCCGAGAGCGAGCGGGGCTTCCTGCCCATCGATATCGCAGAGGACGCGATCACCGGGGGCGATGGGCTGCTCTTCCGCGACCTACCCGAGCGGATCACCGTCTACCAGAGCCACACCGACGAGATCACGCTGCTGCCCGTGGAGTTCCGGATCCTGGCCTCGAGCCCCCAGTCCAGGATTCAGGCGATCGCCGCCGACTCGCTCGCGTTCTGGGGGACGCAGTTCCATCCCGAGCTCGCGACGGACGAGCACCCGGCCGGGCGCGTCGTCCTGAAGAACTTCTTCGCGCTCACACGCGAGCGCTGAATGGGGGATCGCAGACCGACACGCCCTACAGAACGCGCAGCTGCCGGCCCAAACCGAGAGCGCGC
>JBPCJB010000284.1:0-7080 GCA_051005735.1 Gaiellaceae bacterium
ATCATCGTGCCGACGATCCGCCCTCCGCTCGCGCCGACGGGGTGGCCGAGCGCCACCGCGCCGCCGTTCACGTTCACGATCGCCTCGTCGGCGCCGAGCAGCCGCGTCGAGTTGAGCGCCACCGACGAGAACGCCTCGTTGATCTCGACGCGCGCGACGTCGCCGATCGACTTGCCGGCCTTCTCGAGCGCACGATGGCCCGCGCGTGCCGGGGTGCGGGCGAGGTAGGCGAAGTCGTCGGCGACGTACGCCTGCGCCAGAATGGTCGCGAGCACGGGCCACCCACGCCGCTGCGCGAGCGCCTCCGAGGCGACGATCACGCAGGAGGCGCCGTCGTTCACTCCCGGGGCGTTGCCGGCGGTCGTCGTCCCCTCAGGATCGAACACCGGCTTCAGCTTCGCGAGCGACTCGAGCGAGGTGTCGCGCCGGATCCCCTCGTCGGCCGTCACGTCGCCCACCGCCACGATCTCGTCGTAGTAGCGGCCCGCGTCCTGCGTGGCAGCGGCGCGCAGGTGCGAACGGTAGGCCCACGCGTCCTGCTCCTCCCGCGTGATCCCGAGCTCGCGGGCCACCTGCGAGTTCTGCTGGACCATGTGCAGCTTGTCGAAGCTCGAGGTCAGCCCGTCCGAGACCATCGAATCGATCACCTCGCCGTTCCCTAGCCGGTAGCCGAAGCGGGCCTGCTTCAGGAGATAGGGCGCATTCGACATCGACTCCATCCCGCCGGTGACGACGAGCTCGTGCTCGCCGGCGCGGATCATCGCGTCCGCGATCTCGATCGCCCGGATCGAGGACGCGCACACCTTGTTGATCGTGTCGGCTGGAGTCTCCTTCGGGAGCCCGGCGCCGATCGCGGCCTGGCGCGCTGGCGCCTGCCCGGCCCCGGCCTGCAGCACCTGCCCCATGATCACGTACTCGACCTCGTCGTTCTCGATTCCCACCCGGTCGAGGCCCGCCCGGATCGCGAGGGAGCCGAGCTCCGTCGCCTCGTGCTTCGCGAGCCCGCCGCCGAGCTTGCCGAACGGCGTCCTGACGGCGGCGACGATGACGGAACGCTTCATGCGCGCACCCTAGCGAGCGAAGTTCCGGCCGGGCTCGAGCAGCCGGGCGAAGGCGACGACGAGCCGCACGGTTGCCTCGACGTCCGCGAGCTCGACGATCTCGATCGGCGAGTGCATGCTCCGGAGCGGGATCGAGACGACGCCGCACGGGATCCCGTCGCGCGAGGCGAAGACGCTGTCGGCATCCGTCGCCGTCTTCGAGCCGGTCTCGACCGTGTAGTCGATTCCCTCCCCGCGCGCAGCCTCGACCAGGAGCTCGTACACGCGCGGGTGAACCGTAGGCCCCCGGAAGATCGCGGGGCCGCGGCCAAGGCCGTGCTCGCCGGCCTCGTGCGGGTCTGCACCGGGAACATCGGTGGCGTAGGTGACGTCGATGGCGATCGCGACCTCCGGCCGCAGCGTGTGGGCCGCCACCCGGGCGCCCTGCCCGCCGAGCTCCTCGTGGGCCGCGGCGATGACGGCGACTCCTTCGCCTTCCAACCTCCGGAAGACCTCGAGCGCGACATACACGCCGGCCCGGTTGTCGAGGCTGCGCGAGGAAACGCGCCCGGCCGCGAGCTCGAGCGGCGGCGCAATCGGGATCATCGGGTCGCCCGGAGCGACGAGCTCGCGCGCCTCGTCTCCGGACCGCGCGCCGATGTCCACATAGAGGCTGCTCCACTCGATCTTCTCGGCGTCGGCCGACCGGAGGGCGACCACTCCGGGCACGGCGCCGCCTGCCGTCCAGATCTCGACGCGCTGACCGTAGGCGACGGCCGCGCGCCACGGCGCGAGCACGTGCACGGAGAGCAGCCCGTCGTCTCCGATGTGCGAGATCGCGAGCCCGACGACATCCAGGTGGGCGAAGAGAGCGAGCCGCGGCGCACCCGAGTCGCCCACCCGACGCGCGACGAGGTTGCCGATCGTGTCCGTCTGCACCTCGGCGAGGCCTGCGAGCGCGGAGCGGACGACATCGTGGCCGAGCTGCTCGTGTCCGACCGGGCCGTGAGCGCGCAGGAGCTCGTCGAGAAGGTCGGGGATCGCCATGTGCGGGCAGTCTATGGAGGTGCCGCCAGCCGAGATCTCGACCGACCTGCTGACGCCGCTCGGCGCCTATCTGCGATTGCGGACGGGCGGCGCGAGCTTCCTTCTCGAGTCGGTCGAGCAGGGTCGACTCGGGCGGCACTCGTTCCTCGGCTCGGGGCGGCGGCTCGTCTCGTTCGAGGAAGCCGAGGCACTCGGGAAGCCCGTCGTCGGCTATCTCGCCTACGACCATGTCGCGAAGCTCGAGCCGACGGTGCCGCTGCCGAGCGCCGGTTCCAGCCTGCCCGAGAGCCGGTTCGTCGTCGCGGAGACGCTCGTTCGCTTCGACCACGGCAGCGGCACGGCGACCGTGCTCGCCGGCGACCGGGACGAGATCGCGCGGCGGCTCGAAGGGGAGCTCGTGTTTCGGAAACACGAAATCCGCTCGCCGGTCGGCCCTACGCGCCGGTTCCCCGAGCGAGCCGAGTACGAGGCCGGCGTGCGGCGGATCCAGGAGCACATCCGCGCCGGTGACGCCTACCAGGTGGTGCTCTCGCAGCGCGCGGAGCGCCCGACGGGGGCCACGGCGCTCGAGCTCTACCGCGCTCTACGGCGGGTCAACCCCTCGCCTTACCTCTTCCTGCTCGAGCTCGACGACCTCGCGCTGATCGGCTCCTCCCCCGAGACGCTCGTCAAGTGCGAAGGCCCGCGCGCGAGCCTGAACCCGATCGCAGGCACAACGCATCCGGGCGAGGGCGACGCAGCACGTCTGCTCGCGTCGGAGAAGGATCGTGCAGAGCACGTGATGCTCGTCGACCTCGGGCGCAACGACCTCTCCCGCGTCTGCCGGGCAGGCAGCGTTCGGGTCGAGCGCTTCCTCGAGCCCGAGCGGTTCTCGCACGTCACGCACCTCGTCTCCGAGGTGACGGGCGAGCTGCGGGACGGGATCACTCCCTTCGATCTCCTCCGCGCCTCCTTTCCGGCCGGCACCGTCTCGGGCGCCCCCAAGGTGCGCGCGATGCAGATCGTCTCCGAGCTCGAGAGCCACCGCCGCGGCCCCTACGCCGGCGCGGTCGGCTACGCCCTGCCGGATGGCACGCTCGACACCTGCATCGCGATCAGGACGATCGTGCTGCATGAGGGGATCGCGCGGCTCCAGGCGGGCGCCGGGATCGTGGCAGACTCCGACCCGGGCGCCGAGCACGAAGAGTGCCTGAACAAGCTCGCCGCGCTCGAAGCGGCGATCGATCTCGCCGAGGAGGAGCTCTGCTCCTAGTCATCGACAACTACGACTCGTTCACCTACAACCTCGTCCACCTCTTCGAGGAGCTCGGGGCCGAGGTGCGGGTCTTCCGAAACGACGCGATCGGCGTCGAGGAGGCAGAGGCGCTCGACCCCTCGCACCTCCTGATCTCCCCCGGTCCCGGCCGTCCGGCGGATGCCGGCATCTCGGTCGAGCTGATTCGTCGGCTCGGTCCGCGCGTGCCGACACTCGGGGTCTGCCTCGGGCATCAGGCTGTCGTCGAGGCTTTCGGAGGCAAGGTCGGGGCCGCGAAGGCGCTCCTGCACGGAAAGTCATCGCTCGTGGAGCACGACGGCAGAGGCGTCTTCGTCGGCCTCGCCCAGCACCTCGAGGCCGGCCGCTACCACTCGCTCGCGGCCGTCGAGATCCCCGACGAGCTCGAGGTCTCCGCCCACACGCCCGACGGCGAGGTGATGGGGGTGCGCCACCGCGAGCTCCCGATCGAGGGCGTCCAGTTCCATCCAGAGAGCGTTCTCACTCCGCTGGGACCCGAGCTCGGGAAGAACTTCCTCGACCAGTGATCCAGGCCTCGCTCTCCCGACTGCTCGACGGCCACGACCTCTCGCGAGAGCAGGCGCGCAAGGTGATGAACGAGATCATGAGCGGCGAGGCGACGCAGGCGCAGATCGGCGGCTTCCTCGTCGCTCTGCGGCTCAAGGGCGAGACGGCCGACGAGATCGCGGGCTGCGCGGAGGCGATGCGGGAGCACGTCCTGCCCGTCAGACCGCAGCGCAGCGATCTCGTCGATGTCGTCGGGACTGGCGGCGACGGCGCGAACACGTTCAACATCTCGACCGCGGCGGCGCTTGTCGCGGCAGCGGCAGGGGCGGCTGTCGCGAAGCACGGCAACCGGGCCGCTTCCTCGACGACAGGCGCTGCGGACGTGCTCGAGGCGCTCGGCTTCACTCTCGAGCTGCCCCCCGAGCGGATCGCGCGCTCGATCGACGAGCTCGGCTTCGGCTTTCTCTTCGCCCAGGCGCACCATCCGGCCATGCGCCACGCCGCGCCGGTGCGACGCGAGCTCGCGGCGCGTACGGTGTTCAACGTGCTCGGACCGCTGACGAACCCCGCCGGGGCCAGGGCGCTCGTGCTCGGCGTCTACGCACCGGAGCTCGCGCCCACGCTGGCCGAGGCGCTCCTGCGCCTGGAGACACGACGCGCCTTCGTCGTCCACGGCGCGGGCGGGCTGGACGAGCTCTCGCCCACTGGACCCAACCTCGTCTGCGAGGTCGACGCCGGCGGCGTGCGCAGCTACGAGCTCGATCCGCTCGAGCTCGGGATCTCGCGCTGCGACCAGGCCGAGCTGCGGGGCGGTGATCCGGCTACGAATGCGCGAGCGCTGCGCGACGTACTCAGCGGGGCCGGCGGCGGCCACCGCTCGGCGGTGCTGCTGAACGCGGCAGGCGGGATCGCTGCGGCGGGGCACGCAGCCGACCTGCGGGAGGGACTCGAGCTGGCGCGGCACGCGATCGACACGGGCGCCGCAGGCGATCGGCTCGAACGGCTGGTGGAGTTCTCGAATGCGGTTTAGGGACGCGCTTGCCGCGCCCGGTCTCGCCACGATTGCCGAGATCAAGCGGCGCTCGCCCTCGCTCGGCGACATCCGGCCCGACGCCGATTCTGCGCAGATCGCGGCCGGGTACGAGCGGGCCGGCGCGGCGGCAATCTCGGTGCTCGTCGACGAGCGCTTCGGCGGCGACTGGGACGACCTCCGCGGCGCGCGCGCGAGCGTGCAGGCGCCGCTCCTCGCAAAAGGGTTCTTCTCCACCGAAGAGCAGCTGCGAACGGCGAAGGAGGCCGGCGCCGACGCGGTCTTGCTGCTCCTGCGCGACCTCGACGACGGCCGGACGGCGACGCTGCTGGCGCTCGCGCGAGATCTCGGGCTGGACACGCTCGTCGAAGCGCACGACGCGGCCGAGCTGGAGCGCGCGATCGCGCTCGGAGCGCCCGTGATCGGCGTCAACGCGCGCGACCTCGCCACGTTCGAGATCGATCGCCGCACGCAGCTCGACCTGGTCGCACGGATCCCGGCCGACCGGATCGCGATCGCAGAGAGCGGGATCCACAATCGGGCCCAGGGCGCCGCCGCCGAGCTCGCGGGCGCCGACGCGATCCTCGTCGGCTCGGCGCTGATGCAGGCGCCCGATCCCGCGGCGAAGCTCGCCGAGCTGCTCTCGCGCCCGCTCGTCAAGGTCTGCGGCCTGACCCGCGAGGAGGACGTCGCCGCGGCGGCCGAGGCCGGCGCCGATCTCGCCGGCTTCGTGCTCGCTCCCGCAAGCCCGCGCGCGACGAACGATGTGCTCGACGTGCCCGAGACGATGCTCTCAGTCGCCGTGTGGGTCGGCGAGGCAGGCGCTACCGGCGCCGACCTCGACCAGGTGCACGAGCGCAGCGACGGCGCCGTCCGGGGACGCAGTGCCGTGCTGCTCCGAAACGGCGAGGCTGTCGCGACGCATCTCGACCTTCCGTGGCAGGGCGACGACCCGCACCACTGGGAGCACGCCGCCTCGGTCGACGGTCGCGTCGTACTCGCCGGAGGGCTCGCCGCCGACAACGTCCGGGCGGCGATCGAGGCCGTGCGCCCGTGGGCTGTCGACGCCAGCTCGCGGCTCGAGCACGAGCCGGGAATCAAGGATCATGACGCGGTCCGCGCCTACGTCGAGGCAGCGAACGCATGAGCGCCACCTACGGCGCCTACGGCGGTCGGTACGTTCCGGAGACGCTGATTCCGGCGCTGGACGAGCTCTCGCGCGCCTGGGAGGCGGCCATCGCGGACGATTCCTTCCGAGCCGAGCTCGACCACCTCGCGCGCACCTACGCGGGCCGGCCGACGCCGCTCACGCTCGCCGAGCGCTTCGCGCCCTCGAAGCGGCTCTACCTGAAGCGCGAGGACCTCCTCCACACGGGCGCCCACAAGCTGAACAACGCGCTCGGCCAGGCAGTGCTCGCGCGGAGACTCGGAAAGCAGCGGATCGTCGCGGAGACGGGCGCCGGCCAGCACGGGGTCGCGACGGCGACCGTCTGCGCCCGCTTCGGCCTCGAGTGCGTCGTCTACATGGGCGCCGAGGACATGCGCCGCCAGCGCCCGAACGTGGAGCGGATGGGCCTACTCGGCGCCGAGGTGCGCCCCGTCGAGTTCGGGACGAAGACGCTCAAGGAGGCGACGAGCGAGGCGATCCGCGACTGGATCACGAACGTCGAGGACACTCATTACCTGATCGGCTCGTGCGTCGGCCCCGCTCCTTATCCGGAGGTGGTGCGCGAGCTCCAGGCCGTGATCGGCCGCGAGACGCGGGAGCAGATTCTCGAGGCGGAGGGCCGGCTCCCAGAGGCCGTGGTCGCCTGCGTCGGCGGCGGCTCGAACGCAATCGGGATGTTCGCCGGCTTCCTCGACGACGCGGAGGTCGAGATCGTCGGCGTCGAGGCGGCGGGCGCCGCCAGCCTCGGCGCCGGCCGCGCCGGCGTCCTCCACGGCTCGCGCTCGTCGGTGCTCTCGGACGAGGACGGCCAGATCGCGGACGCGCACTCGATCTCCGCAGGGCTGGACTACCCCGGCGTCGGCCCAGAGCACGCCTTCCTGCGCGACTCCGGCCGCGCGCGCTACGTCGGCACAACCGACGAGGAGGCGCTCGCGGCGTTCCGCCGTCTCACCCGCACCGAAGGGATCATCCCGGCGCTCGAGCCCGCGCACGCGCTCGCCCGCGTCGAGGAGCT
>JBPCJB010000285.1:0-2925 GCA_051005735.1 Gaiellaceae bacterium
CCCCCCCCCCCCCCCCCCCCCCCTTGGGATGGGAAGGAGGGGGCTCCTGGGGGCAACCGTTTCCCCCCCCACGGAAGCAAGCCGAAGGCGCGCGACGCTCATGCGTTCACCGACGTAATCGCCGCGACGATGTTCTGGTAGCCCGTGCAGCGGCAGATGTTGCCCTGAATCGCCGCACGCGCCTCGTCCTCGCTCGGTCGCGGGTTCGCCTCGAGCAGCGCGGTCGCGCTCATCAGCATCCCGGGCGTGCAGTAGCCGCACTGGAGCGCGTGGTGGGTGGAGAAGGACTGCTGGAGCGGGTTCAGCCCGTCGTCCCCTGCGAGGTCCTCGACGGTCCGGAGCTTGGCGCCGTCGGCCTGGACGGCGAGCAGCATGCAGCTCTTCACGGCTTGTCCATCGAGCTGGATCGTGCAGGCGCCGCAGTTGCCGGTGTCGCAGCCGATGTGGGTTCCGGTCAGCTCGACGTCGTCGCGGATGAAGTGGACGAGCAGCCGGCGGGCGTCGACCTCGCGCTCGTAGACCTCACCGTTGATCTCGACGGAGATCGACGCGCTCGTGGACGGCTTCACCACGCTACCTCCCTCTCTCGCTCGCCTGCTGGACCGCGCGGAGGGCGCAAACCTGGGCGAGGTGGCGGCGATACTCGGCGGAGCCGTGGACGTCGGACGGGGGATCGAGGCCCGCGGCGCCGACGGCTGCACGGACAGCGTCGGGCTCGGCTCCGTCCGGCTCGACGAGCACCGGGACGGCGTCGACGCAGCCGATCGCGACGCGCGTGCCCGCATCGCCGAGACAAGCGGCGGCGCTCACGATGCAGGTTCCCTCGCGACCGATCGTGACCGCGGCGAAGCCGTCGGCGGCATTGCCGGCCGCCGGCACCGAGATCGAGATCAGCAGCTCACCCTCCGCAACTGCCGTCATGTAGACGCCGAGGAAGAAGTCGGCCGCGGGAACGGCGCGCTCGCCGCCCGAGCTGCGGATCGTGAACGAGGCATCGAGCGCGAGCAGCAGTGGCGGCAGGTGATTCGTCGGGTCGCTCGAGCAGACGTTGCCGCCGATCGTGCCGCGGTTCCGCACCTGCACATCGGCGATCTGCGCGACCACCTCGCCGAGGATCGGTCGCGAGACCTCGACTTCGGACGAGCCCATGATTTGCGTGTAGGTCGCCATCGCCCCGAGCACCAGCGTCTCGCCCGAGACGGAGATCGCGCGCAGCTCCTCCAAGCGGTTCAGGTCGACGAGCACGTCCGGCGACGCTGCCCGCGCCTTCATCACGTTGACCAGGGTCTGTCCACCTGCGAGCGCGCGCGCCCCCTCGTGCCCTGCGAGCAGTCCGACCGCCTCCTCGACCGACCCCGGCCGCGCGTACTCGACCTCCCGCAAGAGCATGGGCTGATCCTACGCAGATTCCTCCGTGACATGTCAACCGGTCGCCGTCTCCGCCGCTCGCTATCGTCGGCCCGGTGAGATCGACCCAGTGAGCCGCGTTCCCGTGGACGACGAGATCCTGCTCGGCGACAACCTTCCGCTGCTCCGGGAGCTCGCTACCGAGACGTTCCAGCTCGTCTACATCGACCCGCCCTTCAACACCGGCCGAACGCAGAAGCGGCTGACTCTCGCGACGACTCCCGATGCAGATGGCGACCGCACCGGCTTCGGCGGACGCCGTCACGCAAGCCGGCTGCTCTCGGAGTCGTCGTACCGCGACTCGTTCGACGACTACCTCGAGTTCCTCGCGCCTCGGCTCGAGGAGGCCCGGCGGCTGCTCACCGTGTCCGGCACGATCTACTTCCACATCGACTACCGCGAGGCCCATTACTGCAAGCTGCTGCTCGACGAGATCTTCGGGCGCGACTGCTTCCTGAACGAGATCATCTGGGCCTACGACTACGGCGCCCGCTCGAAGAGCCGCTGGCCCGCGAAGCACGACCCGATCCTCGTCTACGTCAAGAACGCGAGTGCGTACCACTTCGACGCCGCCGAGGTCGACCGGGAGCCGTACATGGCGCCGGGGCTCGTGACGGCCGAGAAGGCCGCGCGCGGCAAGCTGCCGACCGACGTCTGGTGGCACACGATCGTGCCGACGAACGGCAAGGAGAAGACCGGCTACGCCACCCAGAAGCCGGAGGGAATCGTCCGCAGGATGGTTCTCGCCTCCACGCGCCCCGGCGACTGGTGCCTCGACTTCTTCGCCGGCAGCGGGACGCTGGGCGCGGTCGCCGCGAAGCTCGGACGGCGCTACGTGCTGATCGACTCCAGCGAGGAGGCGGTCGCTGTCATGGAGCGGCGGCTTGTCGGTACTCCGAACGAGAGTGCACTCGGCGGCCGGTCGCGGTGACCGGCTTCGACGCGGTCTTCGTCGGCAGCGGGATCAACTCGCTCGCAGGCGCCGCTCTGCTCGCGAAGGCCGGCTGGAAGGTCTGCGTGCTCGAGCGGAACGAGTGGCTCGGCGGCGCGATCCGCACCGTCGAGGGGCTGATCGCGCCGGGCTTCACCCACGAGGTCTTCGCTTCCTGGCATCCGCTTTGGACGGGATCCCCCGCCTATGCCGAGCTGAAGCCCGACCTCGACCGGCTCGGCATCGAGTACCTGAACACCGATCTCGCAACCGGCTCGGCGTTTCCGGACGGGACGAGCGCCTTCCTCTCCACCGACGGCGCCGCGAACGTCGACGAGCTCGGCGAGGCTTGGCAGCGGCAGTTCGACGGGTTCATGGCGAACGCCGACATCGCCTTCGGCGTCCTCGGCACCGAGCTCTGGTCGACCGCCGGACTCGGGCTCGGGCGCCAGGCGTACTCGCGCTTCGGCCGCCGCGGCCTCCTCGAGTTCGGCGGTCGGGTGCTCACGACCGCGCGCGATTGGCTGACCGAGACCTTCGACGACGACGAAGCAGCGCACGGGCTGCTCGCGCCGTGGGTGCTCCAC
>JBPCJB010000286.1:0-7544 GCA_051005735.1 Gaiellaceae bacterium
AGCTGATGACCCACGCCTGCTCGATCGCCGACGGGGCGATGGCCGCGACCGAGGGCAAGGTCGAGCCGGGCGTGACGCTCGTCGACCTGCACGAGGAGATCGAGCATCAGCTTCGCGCGCTCGGCTCGCGTCTCCCCTCCTTCCCGACCCACATCTTCTCGTACGGCCGGCATCGACACGACTCACAGGAGGCGTCGGGCCTCGAGCCGATCGCCGAGGGCGAGCCGGTGATGTTCGACTTCGGTGCCGTCTGGCAGGGCTACTGCTCCGACTTCGGCCGGACCATCGTCGCGGGTGAGCCGCACCCCGAGTACGAGCGCTGCCACGCGATCATGCTCGCGGCTCAGGAGGCGGGCCGCGCGGCCGCCGTGCCGGGCGCGCTCGCCTCCGAGGTGAACGCCGCCTGCCGCGGCCCGATCGAGGAGGCCGGGCTCGGCGAGACCTTCCGGCACCGGATGGGCCACGGGATCGGCGTCGACATCCACGAATGGCCGTTCATCTCCGAGGAGGACGCGACGCCGCTCGAGGCCGGGATGACGTTCACCGACGAGCCCTCGATTCTCTGGGACGACACGCTCGGCGTCCGGATCGAGGACGTCGTCGTCTGCGCGGAGGGCGGCGGGCGCTACCTCAACGAGCACAGCCGCGAGCCGGTGATCAACCGCTAGCGGCTAGGCGTCGACGGGACGCTCCGTCGCGCCGGCCTCGTGGCCGTGGCGACGGAGCAGGTCGGCGACTGCGTCCTCGGCGAAGCGAAGTCCGTCGTGCATCCCGAGCCGATAGGGCGCCGTGCCCTTCGCGTCGTTGAAGTCGAGCTCTTCGGCGATCCGCGAGAGCAGCGCGCGCAGCCCGGCCGCGAGGTCTTCACCCGGCTCGACGACGCGCTTGCCCTGGCTGGGCTCGAGCGAGTTCCCCGGCGGCTCGATCATCCGCGGTCGCGATAGTCCCGGACGAGCTCGGTCAGCGCCTCCGGGTCGAAGCCGACGACGTGGCGGTCTTCCCAGAAGAGCTGCGGCACGACGAGCTGGCTGGCGCGCCCCGCGAGCTCGGCGCGCGCCTCATCGCTCCGCCGGATGTTGCGATCGACGAATGGGACGTCATGCTCGGAGAGAAACTCCCTCACGCGGCAGCACTCCTGTCAGGTCGGAGTACGCGCGTCGGTGTTCAGCGTGTAGAGGACGACGTCCGTAGCCACGACGGCGATAGTACTCGGATGCCGACCACGACCACGATCCAGCGGATCGACGTCTTCGCCGTCCGCTACACGCACGCCGGAGGACCGTTCGCGCTCTCGGGAGGTCGCGTGGCCGCGGAGCAGGACGCGACGATCGTGCGCGTCGAGACCGACGACGGACTCGTCGGCTGGGGGGAGCAGTGCGTCTTCACCCCGAGCTTCCTCCCCGGCTACGGGCCGAGCTCGAGGGCCGTACTCGAGCCGCTCGGCCGGACGATCCTCGGCGCCGATCCGAGAGCGGTCGAGCTCGTCTACGCGCGCATGGACGCGACGATCCGCGGCTACGCCTACGCGAAGTCGGCGCTCGACATCGCCTGCTGGGACCTGCTCGGCAAAGCGACCGGGCTGCGAATCAGCGATCTCCTCGGCGGCACGCGCCAGGAGGAGCTCGAGCTCTACACGGGGGTCGGCGTGGCTGCGCCGGAGGAGATGCGGGTGCGCTGTGCGGATGCGCTGGCCGCAGGTTTCCGGCAGGTGCAGGTCAAGGTCGGGAGCGGGCGGCCGGAGGAGGACGTGGAGCGAATCCGCGCCTGCGTCGATGCGCTCGCCGGCGCCGAGCGGGTGATCGTGGACGCCAACGGCTACTGGCCGCAGGCCGACGCCGTCCGGGTGGCAGCCGCAGTCGACGACCTCGATGTCTACATCGAGCAGCCGTGCGCGTCCGTGGCCGAATGCGCCCACGTACGGCGACGCTCGCGCCGGCCGTTCATTCTCGACGAGGTTCTGACCGGCGCCCGCGAGCTCGTCGAGGCCCATACGGCCGGAGCGCTCGACGCTGTCCGGTTGAAGCTCTCGAATGTCGGCGGGATCACGCCGACGCGCCGGGCGCGCGACATCGCGGTCGCGCTCGGGCTGCCGCTGACGATCGAGGACGCGGGCGGCGGCGACATCGTCACCGCTGCCTCGATGCACCTCGGATGCTCGACCGACCCGAAGCTCCTGCTCGGCGGCTACCTCCCCTCGGAGATGGTGGTCGAGCGGATCGCGGCCGGCACCCCGACGGCGAGCAACGGGACCGCCCGACTGCCGGCCGCGCCCGGACTCGGAATCGAGGTCGACGAGTCGAAGCTGGGCGAGCGGGTGCTCCGGATCGAATAGCGCTCGAACCGTGACGCGACCTCTATCGTCAGCGCAGATGGAGAGTCTGAATCCCACCCTGAAGGCTGTCAGCGACGCCGTGCTCGCGGTCGCGGCCGGGCTGTCGGTCGACGAGGTCCTCCAGCGGCTCGTGGACAGCGCCCGAGAGCTGGCCGGGGCGCGGTACGCGGCGCTCGGGCTCCCGGACGGGGAGGGCGGATTTCGGCGCTTTCTCACCTCGGGGATGAGCGAACGGCTGGTCGCCTCGCTCGGCCCGCTACCGCGGCAGCACGGCGTTCTCGGGGCAATGCTCGATTCGGAGGCCGCTTATCGCACGCAGGACATCCACGAGCACCCGCGCTTCCGCGGCTGGTGGCCGGCCGCGCACCCGGACATGCGCTCCTTCCTCGGCGTCCCGATCGTCGAGCCGCCCGAGGTGGTCGGGGCCTTCTACCTGACGGACAAGCTGGGCGCGCCCGACTTCAGCGACGAGGACGAGGAGCTGATCGGACTGCTCGCCGCCCACGCCGCAATCGCGATTGCGAATGCGCGCCTGCACGAGCAGACCCGTGAGCTTTCGACCGCCGCCGAGCGGAACCGTCTGGCGCTCGAGCTTCACGACGCGGTCAGCCAGAAGCTCTTCGGACTCGTCCTCAGCGCGGAGGCGGCGGGGACGCTGCTCGACCGCGACCCGGACGCGGCACGCGACCAGGTGGCGAAGCTGCAGGCGCTGGCGCAGGACGCGCTGGAGGAGCTCCGCTCCCTCGTCTTCGAGTTGCGGCCGCCCGAGCTCGAGCGGGACGGCCTGGCGGACGCGCTGCGCAAGCACGTCGAGCTGCTGCGCCGGCTCGGGCAGCTCGAGCTCGAGCTCTCCGTCGACGAGGTGCCCGTCGATGTGACGCGCGACCGAGAGGTGCTGCGAATCGCCCAGGAGGCGCTCCAGAACGTGCTCAAGCACGCGCGGGCGCGCCGCCTCGCGGTGAGCCTGCGCGCCGGCGTAGGCGGCGGGCTGCTGCTCGAGATCGCAGACGACGGCGTCGGCTTCGATCCTCAGGCGGACGGGATCCGGTCACGCCGGCTCGGCCTGACGTCGATGGAGGAGCGGGCCCGTCGGCTGGGCGGCGCCCTTGCGATCGTCTCGACCCCCGGAGCGGGTACGACCGTTCGGCTGGAGACCGGTGCCTGAGCCGATCCGCGTGCTCGTCGCCGACGATCATGCGGTCGTCCGGGAGGGCCTGCGCGCGTTCCTCGAGCTCCAGCAGGGGATCGAGGTCGTGGGGGAAGCCGCCGACGGCCGGGAGGCGGTCGAGACGGCCGTCCGGCTGCGTCCGGACGTGATCGTCATGGACTTGGTGATGCCGCGGCTGGACGGCGTCGCCGCGATGCGCGAGCTGCGGGCGAGCCTCCCGGGCGCGCGCGTGATCGTCCTCACGAGCTTCCTCGACGACGACAAGCTGCTCCCGGCTCTGCGGGCGGGTGCGGCCGGCTACCTGCTCAAGAACGCCCGTCCGCAGGAGCTCGCCCGCGCGGTGCGCGCCGCCCACGCGGGCGAGACGCTGCTCGACCCGGTCGTTGCCACGCGGCTCGTCGAGACATTGGCGGCCACAGGCGACGAAGGGCCGCTCGACCGGCTCACGCCGAGGGAGCGCGAGGTTCTGATCCTGATCGGACACGGCGTCCCGAACAAGCTGATCGCGCGCGACCTCGGGCTCTCCGAGAAGACGGTCAAGACGCACGTCTCCCACGTGCTGGGCAAGCTCGGCGTCACCGACCGGACGCAGGCCGCCGTGCTCGCCGTCCGGGCGGGGCTGGTCGACTCGCGCGCATAGGTCCTAGGACCAATTGCGCCTGGCGGTCGGGACTCGGCAGCGGCGATCCTGCTTTACAGCGACGAAAGGAGCACCATGAGCACGGCGAGCGAGCAGATCACCGCTGCGGTCACCGCTTGGCCGGGGGCCGAGGCGGGTTTCGGCGGCCGCGGCGAGTTCGGCTTCACCGTCGGCCGGAAGGAGATCGGTCACCTGCACGGCGATCACGTTCTCCACATCGGTTTCCCGAAGTCCGTCTGGGCCGAGCTGAAGGAGCAGGGCCGGATCGACTACCACCCCGTCTTCCCCGGCAAGCCGGGCTACGCCTCGCGCCGGATCGAGAACGAGGCGGACATCCACGACGCGATCGCGCTGCTCCGGCTCAACTACGACCGCGTCGTCGGCCGGCACGGCGTGCCGACCGCCGCCTGACCGGTGCAGGCCATCGTCACCGGCGCGTCACGCGGGCTCGGGCTCGCCCTGGTGCGCGCTCTCGCCGAACGGGGCTGGAGGTCGGTCGCCGACGCGCGGGGCGAAGAGGCGCTCGGGCGCGCGGTGGGCGGCCTCGACGGGGTCGTCCCAATCGCGGGCGACATCGTCGATCCGGGACACCGCCGTCGGCTCGTCGAGGCGGCCGGCGAGCCGATCGACCTCCTCGTCAACAACGCCGGCGCGCTCGGGCCGCTGCCTCCGGCTGGGCCGCTGCCCGTGCTTGGCGCCTATCCACTCGAGGAGCTGCGTCGCGTCTACGAGGCCAACGTGCTCGCCCCGCTCGCCCTCGTCCAGCTCGCGCTCCCGCACTTCGGCGAGGGCGCGCGGATCCTCAACCTCACCTCCGACGCAGCGGTCGAGGCATACGAGGGCTGGGGCGGCTACGGCTCCTCGAAGGCGGCGCTCGCCCAGCTCACCGCGGTCCTCGGCGTCGAGAACCCCGGCCTCCGCGCGTACGCGGTCGACCCCGGCGACATGCGCACCCAGATGCAACAGGATGCGTTTCCCGGCGAGGACATCTCCGACCGGCCGCCACCCGAGGAGAGCGTTCCCGGCCTCCTGGCGCTGATCGAGGGCGACCTCCCGAGCGGGCTCTACCGCGCGCGAGAGCTCGTCGCGGCCGCGACGTGAGCGCGCTGGCCTTCGAGCTGCCCACGAGGCTCGAGGCGCACGAGCCGCCCGAGGCCCGCGGGTTGGCTCGCGACGGCGTCCGGCTGCTCGTCGCCGATCGGAGCGACGGAACCATCGTCCACGCGCGCTTTGCCGAGCTGACGCAGTTCCTCGCGCCCGGCGACCTGATCGTCGTCAACACCTCGGCCACGCTGCCCGCGGCGCTCCAGGCCGTGCGTGCCGACGGGGCCAAGCTCGAGCTTCGCCTCTCCACCCCGGCAGCGGACCGTGATCCCGAGCGCTTCTGGATCGTGGAGCTCCGCTCCGGCGACGATCCATTCGGCGCCGTCGAGGTCGGCGAGCGGCTGGCGCTCGCCGGGGGCGCGTCCGCGGAGATCATCACCCCCTACGCGGGCGTGCGGCTCTGGCTCGCCCGCCTCGAGCTTCGGAGGCCGCTCGAGGCTTATCTCGCCGAGCACGGACGCCCGATCCGCTACCGCTACGTCCCGCGTAGCTGGCCGCTCGAGGCCTACCAAACCGTGTACGCAGTCGAGCCGGGAAGCGCCGAGATGGCGAGCGCCGGCCGGCCGTTCACGACCGGGCTCCTCGCCCGACTCGTCGCGACCGGCGTCCTCGTGGCGCCGGTCACGCTGCACACCGGGGTCTCCTCGCAGGAGAGTCACGAGCGTCCTTATCCGGAGCGCTTTCGCGTCTCCGAGGAGACCGCGCGGCTCGTGAACGCCGTCCGCGCCTGGGGCGGGCGCGTCGTCGCGACGGGGACGACGGTCGTCCGCGCTCTCGAGACGGTTGCCCGGCCCGACGGCGCCGTGGCGGCCGGCGAGGGCTGGACGAGCCTCGTCGTCACCCCGCAACGGGGCCTCTGGGCCGTCGACGACCTCCTCACCGGCCTGCACGAGTCGGCGTCCTCGCACCTCGACCTGCTCCGAGCCGTCGCCGGCGAGGAGCTATTGGCCCGGAGCTACGCGGCCGCCCTCGAGCACGGGTATCGCTGGCACGAGTTCGGGGACAGCCAGCTCATCCTCGGGAGGAGGGGTCACCGTTCATGGAGACCGTGATCCCCGGCCTCCACGCCTCCGCACGCCGAAGGATGACGCGCATCACAGTGTTGAAACCGGGATCGATCCGGCTCCGTCGACCGCCGAGAAGACGAACGCCTGCGGCTCGTGACCCGTCCGGCTCCTGTAGCGGCGGGTCGCGGTCTCGACGATCGCAGCCGCTGCGTCACGGCTAGCAAGCGCAAGGACGCAACCCCCGAAGCCGGCGCCGGTCAGGCGGGCGCCGGGCGCGCCTGCCTCCAGGAGTGCCAGGACGAGCGCGTCGAGCTCGGGAGTCGAGACCTCGAAGTCGTCTCGAAGGCTCTGGTGACTCGCGCTCAGGAGCGGACCGAGAGCTGCGATGTCGCCGGCCTCGAGCGCCCGCGCCGCCTCGAGCACCCGCGCGTTCTCGGAGACGACGTGCCGCGCGCGCGGCTCGTTCGCGACCTGTGCGGGTGTCGCGTCGCGGAGCGAGCGCAGTCCCAGCCGAGCCGCAACCGTCTCGCACGCTTGCCTGCGCTCCGCGTAGACGCTGTCGACGAGCGCACGGGAAACGCCTGTGTGCACGACCAGGATCGCGAGCTCGGGCGGGAGCGGGATCGGCTCGACCTCGAGCGAGCGGCAGTCGATCCGAAGCGCGTGACCGCGCTTTCCAGCGAGCGAGGCGAGCTGATCCATGATCCCGACCGGGACGCCCAGGGCGACTTGCTCGCCCTCCTGGCACGCGCGAGCGAGGTCGAGCTGCGGCAACTCGAAACCGGCCGCGTCGTTGAGCGCGAGCGCGAGCGAGACCGCCAGCGCTGCGCTCGACGAGAGCCCGGCGCCGAGCGGGATGGTCGAGGAGACGACCGCATCCATGCCGGCAGCAGGACGCCCGCGTGCCGCAAGCGTGCGGAGGACGCCTGCCGCGTAGCGACCCCAGACGGCCTTCACGTCGGCCGGCTCCGTGCTTCCGTCGGCGGCGAGCTCGACCGCGCCGTCGAGATCGAGCGAGCGTAGGTGGACGATTCCGTCTGCCCGGGGCCTGGCGCGCACCGTGCAGCTCAGGTCGATCGCGAGCGGGAGCACGAAACCCTCGTTGTAGTCCGTGTGGTCGCCGATCACGTTGACGCGACCGGGGGCCCGGAACCAGCGCTCGCTCACTTGGCCCAGTCCATCGGCTCTGGACGCCGGAAGTCCGAATGCACCTCGACGGCAAGGCCGCCCTGCTCGAGCGAGCGACGGACCGCGTCGAACACCTCGACCACGTGTGCGGCATGCTCGCCGCTC
>JBPCJB010000287.1:0-13697 GCA_051005735.1 Gaiellaceae bacterium
GCCTCGTCGTGCCGGTGCTCCGCGACGCGGACCGGCGCACGATCCAGGAGCTCGCGACCGCTCGGGCCGACGTCGTCACACGCGCCCGCGACGGCAAGCTCCAGCGTGCCGATCTCGAGGGCGGCACCTTCACGATCTCCAACCTCGGCATGTACGGGATCGAGCAGTTCGTCGCAGTCCTGAATCCCCCGCAGGCGGCGATCCTCGCCGTCGGAGCGACAATCGAGACGCCGGTCGCGCGGGGCGGCGAGGTGGTGGTGCGGCCGATCATGTCGCTGACGCTCACCTGCGATCACCGCGCGATCGACGGCGCCGACGGGGCCGATTTCCTGTGCACCGTCAAGGAGCTGCTCGAGGGGCCGGCGCTCGCCCTCTGACCGGGAGCGTAACGCCCGTCTGGTATCGCGTCCGCGACCTCGACGCCGCCCGCGGCTTCTACAAGGAGATGCTGGGGTTCGAGGAGACGTTCGTCGACTTCCAGGATCGCTGGTCGAAGCTCCAGCACGGCGGGATGGAGATCGCGCTCGCCGAGGGAGAGCCGGATGACGCGGGCGGGGTCGCGCACGTCGACGTGGCCGACGTCAAGGCCGAGGCAGAACGCCTGCGCGGGGCGGGAATCGAGGTCGGCGTCGTCTTCGAGCTGACAGGGGAGATCCGGCTCGTGGACGTCTTCGATCCGGACGGCAACCGCGTCCAGCTCGCACAGTCCCTGGATTAGCGGCTGATGGTCGTCGTCCGGAGAGGAGGCGCTCAGGACGGCCGCTTCCTGCGCGACATGCTCCACCACGCGTACTACTGGCGCGAGCGGGTCCCCGGCTCACTCACCTCGCGCTACGTCCGCGGCTGGGGCCGCGCCGGAGACACCGCCGTGATCGCGCTGGAGAACGGCTTTCCGGTCGGCGCGGCTTGGTATCGCCTCTTCCGCGCCGACGAGCCAGGCTACGGCTACGTGGACGAGGAGACACCGGAGCTCGCGATCGCCGTCGTCCCCTCGAAGCGCGGCCATGGGATCGGCGACGAGCTGCTCCAAGCGCTTTGTCGGAAGGCGCGCGCCGGCGGCTTCGACAAGCTCAGCCTGAGCGTCGAGCCGGGCAATCCGGCGCGGAAGCTGTACGAGCGCCACGGCTTCGAGGTCGTCGACGAGGGCGCGGAGGCGTGGACGATGGTGGCGTCGCTAGCCTCGGTAGCATCGCCTCCCACTACGGACTGAGGAGTTGACCCGACATGGAATGTGACGTCGCCGTCCTGGGCGGAGGCCCCGGCGGCTACACGGCAGCGATCCGCGCAGCGCAGCTCGGCGCGAAGGTCGCCTGCGTCGAGCAGGAGCCGGAGCTCGGCGGCACCTGCCTGCGGGTCGGGTGCATCCCGACGAAGGCCTGGGTGCAGACGGCGCACGCGCTCCACCAGGCGGAGGCGACGTTCGCCAAGCTCGGGGTCTCGACGAGCGCGCCGGAGCTCGACTTCGCCGTGGCGGCCGAGTGGAAGAACGGCGTCGTCAAGCAGATGACCGGCGGGATCGCGGGCCTCTTTAAGGCGAACGGCGTCGAGTGGGTCAAGGGCACAGGCAGCTTCAAGGACGCGAACACGCTCGCGGTGGAGGGCGGGGAGGAGGTCACATTCAAGTCGGCGATCGTTGCGACGGGGTCGTTCCCGCTCCGCCCGCCGATCGAAGGGCTCGACTCGCCCCGGTGTGTCGATTCGACGGGCCTGCTCGCCGCGACCGAGGTGCCGCGCCGGCTCGTCATCCTCGGCGGCGGGATCATCGGCTGCGAGTTCGCCTCGATCTTCCAGCGCTTCGGCGCCGAGGTGACGATCGTCGAGATGCTCGACGCGCTGATCCCGCAGGAGGACGCCGACGCCGCGAAGGAGCTCGCGAAGGCCTTCGGCAAGCGCGGGATCGCGCTCCAGCTCGGCAAGCAGTGCACGAAGGTCGAGGACGACGGCGCCCAGCTCACCGTCCACTTCGGCGCCCCAGATGGAGACAGCGGCGAGACGGTTCAGGCCGACCTGATGCTCGTCTCCGTCGGCCGCGGCCCCGTGGTCGAGGGGATCGGCCTGGAGGCGGCTGGAATCGAGTTCGACAAGCACAAGGGGATCGCTGCCGACGAGCGGCGCCGCACGACCGTTCCGCACGTCTACGCGGTCGGCGACTGCGCCGGCTACTGGCAGCTCGCGCACACCGCCTTCCGTGAGGGCGAGGTCGCAGCGGAGAATGCCATGGGTCACGACCTGGTTGTCGGCTCGCCGGCCGTTCCGCGCCCGATCTACACGGATCCGGAGATCGCGGGCGTCGGCCTGACCGAGGGCGAGGCGCGCGAGCTGCATGGCGACGACGTCGTCGTCGGCGTCTTCCCCTGGATCGCGAACGCGCGCGCCGTGATGCAGAACGAGACCGTGGGCTGGGTGAAATCGATCCACGAGACGAAATACGGCGAGCTGCTCGGCCTCGTCATGGTCGGTCCGCACGTGACCGACTTGATCGAGGCGGGCACGGTCGCGATCGACGCCGAGGCGACGGTCGAGACGGTCGCGGACGGGATGTGTGCCCACCCGACGCTCTCCGAGGCGATCAAGGAGGCGGGCCTCGTCGCGCTCGGTCGTGCCATCCACCTCCCGAACAAGAAGCGCGCGACGGCGCAAGCTTAGTACTCCCCGCCGCAAATACACCCACGCTTCGCGCGGCTGCGAACGCTTCGCATGCCGTCGTCCTCAGTCGCCCCGATATGCCTGCAGATCGGGGCTCCCTGCGTCCTAGGCCTGCTCGGTTCTCGCCGGCGAATCACGAGCGTATTTACAGCGAGGAGCACTTAGCTATAGCTAAGACCGCGAGCCCGGTGTCAGACGTGCGACGGAAAGGAGCGGTGGGGGTGCCTCTGCTGGAACCGGCTCGATGACTCTTCTAGACACGAGTGAGTCACTGGCAATTCGCCTTCGCCCAACGTTCGATCCCGCGAGTCGCGACCTGCACTTCGTCCGTGGCGAGACTCGACTTCAGCTCCCGAAGCTTCTGAAGATCCTCAGGGCTCTGAGTCGTCCCGTACGCGAAGTCTGTGTCCTCCAGCGCCTCCGAGATCCTGCGGAACGCGCCGGCAACGATTGTGTACTCCGGTTCGATCTCTGGCGGCACCGTGTCGGCCATCTCCGCAAGAAGGAAGGAGACGTCGTCCAGGTCGCCTGTCTGCCCTTCCAACGACTGTGTGAACTTTTTCGAGAGGTCGGTGAGCTCGACGCAACGTACGCCCAGGGACTCCACAGCGGCTTGGGTGGCGTTCTTAGGTGGCGTCTCGACTACCGGAGCTTCGGCCGCATCGTCGCTCCCACAGCCAGACACAAGAAGCATGAAGAGGGCGCACGTCACCGCTATCGCCCCGGTTCTGAAGGGGACTCCCGTCACCTCACCACCTAGGCTACTCCGAGGCTACTCCGACTAGTGATCATCGCGCAACCCTGTCCTCCAGGGACTGGTTCCACCATACCCGACGTCGGCGGGAAGCCGCGAGTCTTGCGCCTCGATGCGCAAGATGGGTATGTAGCCGAGTTCCGCTCTTTGAGCTTAGGTACCAGAAGCTAGACCTGTCCGGCGGGAACCGGGGCGGTCGCCGGTTCCCGGGCGATCTCTGCCGGTTCGGCCGCGCCTTCGATGCGGCGTAGGTTGCGCACACTCGGCACGAGCAAGAGTCCGACGTTCGCCACCGCCCCGGTCGCGGCCGCCAGCGCGAGCGTCAGGTCGAGTCCGATCGCCTCCGCCAGCGGGCCGGCGGCGACGTAGCCGAGCGGCATGAACACGAGCGAGATCATCCAGTCAAGCGAGCTCACGCGTGAGATCGCTTCCGCCGGGATGTGCTGCTGGAGCATGGTGTCCCAGAGCGCGTTGCCGATCGCGATCGAAAAGACGGCGAGCACCGCGGCGAGCATCAGCCCTGCGACGGGGAGCGGCGGGATCAGCGCGGCGACCTGCGCCGAGACGAAGAACATGAGCAGGAACGCGGGGATGAGCGGTCGCGCCGGCTTGTAGCGCAGCGCGACGAAGCTGCCGAGGAGACCGCCGACGGCGCCGCCCGTGAGCAGCAACCCCCAGTCCGAGGCGCCGCCGAGCTCGCGTTCGACGACGAGCGGCCCGAGCACGAAGTACATCGCGATCGTCACGTTCGAGATCGAGAAGACGATGAACGCCGACCAGAGCCACGTGCGCTGCCGCACCTCGTCGAATCCGCGCCTCGCGTCGGCCAGGAAGCTCTGCCGCTCCGGTCGCGGCAGTGGCGGCAGCCGCATCGCGACGAGGCAGATCGCGCTCGCGACGAAGGTGATCGCGTCGAGCGCGAAGATCGGGCCGAAGCCGACGAGGACGACGAGCGCGCCGGCGCTCACCGGCCCGAAGATCTGGATCGCGTTCTGCGACATGTTGATCAGCGCGTTCGCTTCCTGCAGGCGCTCCGGGCGGACGATCGTCTTGACGAGGCCCGTGGAGGCCGGCCCGAAGAACGCGCTCGCGCCGCCGACGAGGAACGAGGCGACGACCAGGTGCCAGATCGCGACGCTGTCGGTGAAGAACGCGAGCGCGACGAGAGCCTGGGTTCCCGCGCGCACGAGGTCGGCGACGATCATCACGAGCTGGCGCGGGAGCCGGTCCGACCAGACGCCGCCGGCGACGATGAAAAGGACGCGGGCGCCCATGAACGCCGCAAAGACGAGGCCGAGATCCGCAGCCGACCCGGTCAGATCGAGCACGGCGAACGTGAGCGCGAGCGGGACGAGCGCATCGCCGAGCGCAGAGATCAGCTGCCCGAGCCAGAGCAGCCTGAACTCGCGCTCGCGGAGCACGTCGAAGCTCGTCCCCAACCCCCTCACCCCCGGATTGTGGCACGGCCGGCGGCGGAGGCCAACAAAGTGAGGCGCCCCCTCTGCGGCAAGGGGACGCCTCGGAGAAGCGGGCCGAGCGGGCGGCCCGGCCGCCTCCCGGGACGAGGGCACGTCCCGCCGCCCATGATGCCTGCTCCACTACGTGCTGCCAAATGTGTGGTTACCGTCGCTCGGATTCCCGGCCTCCGCTAGCCTGCCTGGATGAGCATCTTCACTAGGCGCAACGCCGCCATGGGCTGGTTGAGCTGGATCGTCGCCAAGCGCGTGCTCCGGAAGAAGGCCAAGGACGCGATCCCGGGCACGGTCGAAGGATCGAAGCGACCGAACAAGGGCGCGATCCTCTCGCTGCTCGCCGCGGTCGGCGGCGTACTCTGGTTCTGGCGTCGCAAGAGCGACGACGACCAGGCCTCCTTCGAGAGCTAGCCCGACCGTGAGCGTCTTCCGGCCTGCCCTGGACGGGCTCGTTCCGTACGCGCCGGGCAAGCCGGAGGAGGAGGTCCAGCGCGAGCTGGGGCTCGAGCGGGTCGTCAAGCTCGCCTCGAACGAAGGTCCGTGGGGTCCGTTCCCGGCGGCGCTCGACGCGATGGAGCGCAGCGCCCGCTCGCTGAACCGGTATCCGGACGGCGGCGCCTTCCACCTCGCGAACGCCCTGGCCGAGCGGCACGGCGTCACCCCGGCGCACGTCATCACGGGCGCGGGCGCGGATGCGATCATCGGGCACCTCTCCGTTGCGACGCTCGATCCCGGCGACGAGATCGTGACCGGCTGGCCCTCCTTCATCAGCTTCGTGCTGGACGCGCTCAAGCTCGGGGCGACCGCGAAGCGGGTTCCGCTCCGCGACGACCACCTCGACCTCGACGCGATGCTCGACGCCATCGGGCCGCGAACGAAGCTCGTCTACATCGCGACGCCGAACAACCCCACCGGGACGATGACCGGCCGGGCCGAGCTCGACTCCTACTTCGAGCGGGTTCCCGCTCATGTGCTCACGATCGTCGACCAGGCGTACTTCGAGTACATCGACGAGCCGGATTACCCGGACGCGATCGAGGAGTACCTGAAGCGCGGCCGGAACGTGCTCGTGCTGCGCACGTTCTCCAAGATCTACGGTCTCGCCGGGCTTCGGATCGGCTACGGAGTCGGATCTCCCGAGACGATCCGGGGGATCGCCAAGATCCGCCGCGCGTTCGACGTCAACACCCAGGCGCAGGTCGCGGCGCTCGCGAGCCTCGATGATGAGGGGGAGCTCGGCCGGCGTCGGCGGCTGACCGCCGACGGCCGCGACTTCCTCGTGCGGACGCTTGGCGAGCACGGGCTCGAGCCGGCCGGGCCGGCGGTCGCGAACTTCCTCTTCGTCGAGGTCGGGAACGACGCGGTCCCGCTCTTCGAGGCGCTGCTCCGCCAAGGCGCGATCGTGCGGCCACTGGCCGCGTTCGGCGCTCCGGGCGCCCTGCGAATCACCGTCGGTACCCCGGAGGAGAACTCCTTCTTCGCGGACGCGCTCGCCGCGCTGAGCGCAGCGACCACGTAGGAGCCGTCAGGACGGTCGGCTATCCTGGCGGCCAGCGCGGGTGCCCAGGTGCCCGCCTCTGTCTATGCGCACCACGATGAAAAGAGGGATGGGCCGCGGTGCGGTCGTGGACGGCAACGGCCGGCCCGTGCTGCCGTTCGGGACGCTCTCCCCGATCACGATCTACCGGCAGCCGGAGCCTCCCCGCCGCTCCCGCTGGGCCACCGTTCGCACCGTCTGCCTCTACATCTTCGTCGCGCTCCTGATGAGCTCGTCGGCGCTTGCGGGCGGGCTCTACCTGTGGGTGCACGAGGAGGTCGTCGGCGCTGTCGCCGTCAAGTCGCTGGACGTGAGGAAGGCGGCCGAGCGGCTCGACGTCCCGGTGGCCGACCAGCCGACCAACGCCCTGATCGTGGGCTACGACGCGCGCAAGGGCGCCGACACGGGCAATCCGCCGCGGTCGGACACGGTCATGCTGGTGCGCGCCGACCCGATGACCGACTCGATCTCGCTGCTCTCGTTCCCGCGCGACCTCGTCGTCGGCGTGACGTGCCCGGGGAAGCCGACGTACCGAGGGCGGATCAACGAGGCCTACACGGAGTGCGGAACCCGCGGGACGCTCGAGACCGTACGCAAGCTGACCAAGCTGCCGGTCAACTACCTGATCACGGTCAACTTCAAGAGCTTCCGCCAGCTCGTCGACGCGATCGGCGGCGTCTGGGTTGACATCGACCGCCGCTACTTCAACGACCGCGGCGGCCCCACGGGCTTCGCGACCATCAATCTCTTCCCGGGCTATCAGCGGCTCGGCGGCTATCAGGCGCTCGATTACGTCCGCTTCCGCCACACCGACTCCGACTTCTCCCGGATCGCGAGGCAGCAGATCTTCGTCCGGGCGCTCAAGGCCCAGGTTCGGAGCGAGTTCAGCGCGCTCCGGTTGCCGAAGCTCGTGCGGACGGTGACGAGCAATGCCGAGGTCGCGGGTGGCGGCAACAAGGAGCTCGACGTCTCGACGCTCCTCTCCTATGCGCTCTTCACCTACGGGCTCCCGCCCGGCCGCTTCTTCCAGTCGAAGATCGACGGGCTCGAGGGCTACGCCGAGCTGACGACGGCCTCCGAGAACATCGAGCGCGCCGTCCAGGAGTTCTCGCATCCGGATGTCGAGTCGCCCGAGAAGGCCACGGCCGTGGCGCTCGGGGAGACGAGGAAGCAGAAGGCGAAGCGGAAGGTGCCGCTCCCGGCGGCGACGGCGATCACCGTGCTGAACGGCAACGGGATCACCGGCTCCGCCTCGACCGCCAGCTATCTGCTCTCCCAACGCGGCTACCGGATGATCTACCCGCCGGACGGCAAGCCCGCGAACGCCCCCAACTGGGACTTCTTCGAGACCCAGGTGGCCTACGACCCCGAGCAGCCGGGGGGCAAGGAGGCGGGGCGCGCGCTCGCGAAGCTGTTCGCGACCGAGGAGGTGATCGCCCAGACGCCCCGGCTGAAGGCGCTGGCGAACGGCGCCATGCTCACAGTGGTCGTCGGCCAGACCTTCCACGGGACCATCGCCGCCGCTCCGGTCGACAGGACTCCGAAGCGCGAGGCCCCAAGCGTGACGCCCGGCGCGGAGGCGTCGCTGGCCCTGCTGCGGGAGCGCGCGAAAAAGCTGCCGTTCCCGCTCATGGTCCCAACGGTGCTCGAGCGCAGCTCGTGGATCGATCGCGAGCGCCCGATCCGCCTCTACCGGATCGGGCCGGACGACAAGCGGAAGACGGTCAGGCTGATCTACCGCACAGCGGCCAGCGAGTACTGGGGCGTGCAGATGACCGACTGGGAGGATGCGCCAGTCCTCAGCGAGCGCAACTTCGTTCGCTCGATCGGCGGCCGGCGCTACGAGCTCCACTACGCAGGCCCGAAGCTGCACATGGTCGTGCTGCGCCAGGGCGGCGCCACCTACTGGGTGGTCAACACCGTGCTCGACTCGCTCTCGAACGAGACCATGCTCGCGATCGCAAAAGGTCTCAAGCCGCTCTCGTCGATCAAGTGAGCAAGGTGGCCGTCTTCGGCGCCGGCTACGTGGGTCTCGTGACCGGCGCCTGCTTCGCCGACCTCGGCCACGAGGTCGTGATCGCGGACATCCTGCCAGAGCGGATCGCCGCGCTCCGGGCCGGCGAGGTGCCGATCTACGAGCCCGGCCTCGACGTGCTCCTCGAGCGGAACCTCGAGCGGCTCTCGTACACGCTCGACGTCGCCGAGGCGGTCGAGGGTGCCGAGTTCCTCTACGTCGCCGTGGGGACGCCCCCGACCTATTCGGGGGACGCCGATCTCTCGGCGGTCTGGACAGTGGTCGACAGCCTCGAGGGCGTCGCAGGCCGAGCCGTCGTCGTGATGAAGAGCACCGTCCCCGTCGGCACCGGCGAGAAGGTGCGGCACAGGCTCGACGCCCGCGGGCTCGAGCACGTCGGCTACGTCTCGAATCCCGAGTTCACGGCGGAGGGAACGGCCGTCCGCGACTTCCAGCATCCCGACCGGATCGTGATCGGCGCCTTCGACGACGCCGACGGAGACGCGGTGGCGGAGCTGCACACCGGGATCGAGGCGCCGATTGTCCGGGCCGATGTCGCCTCCGCCGAGATGATCAAGCTCGCCGCGAATGCGGCGCTGATGACGCGGATCAGCTTCATCAACGAGATCGCGAACGTCTGCGAGGCGACCGGCGCCGATGTCGTCCGAGTCGCAGAGGGCGTCGGGCTCGACCGCCGGATCGGCTCCAGCTTCCTGAGGGCGGGGATCGGCTACGGCGGATCGTGCCTTGTCGGCGAGGAAACCGTTGTCGTTCGCTCCCGAACGGGGGCGCGGATGACGACCCTCGAGCAGCTCTATGAGGAGACCGAGACCGCGGACGAGTTCGAGATCCTCACGTGGCGACCCGATGGGGACGGGCCGGAGTTCCTCCCGGTCGAGTTCCTCACTCGCCGGGAGTACGAGGGCGAGATCGTCGAGGTGCGGACGAAAATGGGTCGGCGGGTTCGTTGCACGCCGGACCACCCGTTCGTCGTCCAAGACGGCAGTCGTAAGCTCGCGGAGGAGCTGACGCACGCGGACTGGCTGCCGATCGCTCAGGGGACTCCCAGCGTTGCCGCCCGGCCTCGGGCGCGCCGGTTGAATGTGATCGGTGCGTTCAGTCGGAACGGCCTGAGCGCAAGCGACGTGATCGTCCGTCCCCAGCGGGATGAGCTCGCAGGGATCGGAGCGCGCGAGATTCAGGCCGCACTGGCGCCGCTGGGACACCCGCGCGGAGCGGTCGCGCGCTCGCACGACATCCTCCGTTCCAGTGCGCTTCGGCTGGACGAGGCAGCGGAGCTCGACCTCGAGCTGGAGGAGTGCTGCTTCGGTACGGCTCGCAACGGCACGTACGTGCCGACAACGGTTGACGCGGACGAATCGTTCTGGCGGATCATCGGGCTCTACCTCGCCGAAGGGCACTGTGCAATCGAGAGCAGCGGCCGCCACCGCCTGCAGTGGTCGTTCCACCCTTCCGCCGAGGACGAGCTCGTCGACGAGGTGGCGGGCTTCTGGCGCGACCGGGGGGTCAAGGCATCGATACAGCTCCGGCTGACGTCGAAGTGCGTGACGATCAGCTCGCGCGTGCTCGCTGCCTGGTGGCTCGGTGTGCTCGGACTCGGCAGGAACTGCTACGACCATCGACTTCCGGATCTGATCTGGGACGAGCCCGAGGCGCGCAAGCGCGCGCTCCTTGCCGGCCTGTGGCTCGGTGAGGGTTCCTCGTCCTTCGTCAATCGCGGCTCCAGCGTCGTGCTCGAATATGGGACGGTGAGCCGCGAGCTTGCCGATGGGGTCCTCCGGCTGCTCGGCGAGCTCGGAATCGTTGCGCGGCTCAAGGTTGGCCGGACGGCGAAGTCAACGGTCGACACAAATTGGCTCGTCGTCTCGGGAGCGGATCAGGTCGAGCAGTTGCTCGATCTCGTGAAGGAGCACCACCGACGACCGGTGCGGGAGTCGTTGGCACGAACGAAGCGGATCGCGCCGAAGGGCTATCGCCGAATGAACAACGCCGCTTGGGCGCGAGTTGTCGATGTGAAGCGACAGTGGTACACGGGGCACGTCTACTCGCTCGAGGTTTCCCCAACGCACACCTTCGTGACCACGGGTGGGCTGGTCACATCGAACTGCTTTCCAAAGGACTCGCTGGCGCTCAAGCAACTCGCCGCGAACTCCGGCTACCACTTCCAGCTCCTGAACGCCGTGATCGAGGTGAACGAGCTCCAGAAGCGCCGCGTGATCGGCAAGCTCCAGCACCACCTCGGCAGCCTGCGCGGAACCACGATCGCGCTCCTCGGGCTCGCGTTCAAGCCGCACACGGACGACGTGCGCGAGGCGCCGAGTCTCGTGCTCGCCGGGCGGCTCGTGGCCGAGGGGGCCGAGGTGCGCGCCTGGGACCCGGTCGCGGACGGGAAGGCTGTGCTCCCGCACGCGACGATCTGCGAGAGCCCGCTCGAGGCGATGCAGGGCGCAGATGCTGCGGTGCTCGTGACCGAATGGCCGGAGCTCGCCGACCTCGACTGGTCGCAGGCGGCGCAGACGATGCGAAGGCCGCTGCTCGTCGACGGGCGCAACATGCTCGACCCGGCTCTACTGCGCGCGGCCGGCTTCACGGTCGACGGGATCGGTCGCGCCGCCGGATGAGCACCACCAGGAGCCTGCCGGCGGTCATCCTCGTCGGCGGCGAGGGCACGCGGCTGCGCCCCCTGACCACGAGAACGCCGAAGCCGATGTTGACGCTCGTCGACCGGCCGCTCCTCGCGTACACCTTCGAGCATCTCGCCCGCCACGGCGTCGATCGCGCAGTCCTCTCCTGCGGCTACCTGCCGACGCAGATCGAGGCGCATTTCGGTGAGCGGCACGGGCAACTCGCGCTCTCCTATCGGGTCGAGCCGACGCCCCTCGGGACAGGCGGCGGGATCCGCTTCGGCGCCGAGGGGATCTCGTCGACGTTCGTGGCCCTGAACGGGGACGTGCTCCATGGTGCCGATCTCGGCGCGATGCTGGCGTTCCACCGCGAGCGTGGCGCTGTGGGGACGATCTTGCTCGCGCCCGTGGACGATCCCAGCCGGTACGGGCTCGTCCGCTGCGCCGAGGACGGGCGAGTCCGCGCCTTCGTCGAGAAGCCGCGCGCCGAGGAGATCGACACGAATCTGATCAACGCCGGTCTCTACGTCCTCGAGCCGGAGATACTCGAGCTGATCGAGCCCGAGCGAGCCGTCTCGATCGAGCGCGACGTCTTTCCCCGACTCGTCGAGGCGGGCTCGCTCTACGGCTTCCGCCTCGACGGCTACTGGCGCGACATCGGCACCCCCGAGAGCTACCTCGAGGCCCATCACGACGCGCTCGAGCGAAACTTCTCCTCGGAGCTCGGCGATTCGCTCGGCGCCGACTACACGCTGATCGCCGCCGACGCCCGGGTCGCCGAGGGAGCGCGGCTCGTGCCGCCGCTCTACGTCGGCGCAGGCGCGGTGATCGAAGCCGGTGCGCGGGTGGGCAGCCTCGCGGTGATCGGCGCGGGCGCGAGGATCGGCGTTGCCGCGGAGATCGACTCGGCGGTCGTGGCGGCCGGGGCGCGGGTCGGCGCGGGGGCGACAGTGATCGGCTCGATTCTCGGCGAGCGGGCCGGGGTCGGCGCCGGTTGTCAGGTGAGGGGACTCTCGGTCGTCGGGCCTGGCGCGACCGTCGGTGAGAGGAATATGCTCGACCATGGCATCCGGATCGCCGCCGGCGAGACGATCTCCTCGGACGCCCTGACCTTCTCTTGACGACGAATCTCGACTCCCCCAACCTCGATTCGCTCGATCGCTGGGCCTTCGACGTGCGCCGGGTCGAGAAGCCCTGGGGCTACGAGCTGATCTGGGCGCACTCGGAGATCTACGTCGGCAAGGTGCTGTTCGTGAAGGCCGGCGCGGCGCTCAGCCTCCAATTTCACAAGGAAAAGGACGAGTCGTGGCTCGTCCAGTCCGGGAAGGCGAAGCTCGAGCTCGGCGAGGCCGGTCAGGCTGTCCTGACCGAGGAGGTGATCGGGGCCGGCGCGGCGTTCCGTTATCGGCCGGGAACGGTCCACCGAGTCACCGCGATCGAGGACACGACGATCATCGAGGTCTCGACGCCGCAGCTGGACGACGTCGTCCGGCTCGAGGATCGTTACGGGCGGAAGGGGACGAGCGCCGCCTGATTGGAACGCCCGGACTGGGCGCCGAAGGACATTCCGCGATCTCCACTTCACTGCTTCCGCAGGCCGCGGCCTGCGTTGCGGGCGCGCGCTGCCTACCGCCGCGCGAGAAGAGTCCCGGGACCTTGACACTGATGTGGTAAGGTTTGGCCGATGCGCGCGGCGACGATCCAAGACGCGGCTCTCCAGACCGGTTGGTCGGCGCGCATGCTCCGCTATCTCGAATCGGCCGGGCTCGTCGTTCCGGCTCGCTCCGAGGCCGGCTACCGGCTCTACGGGCTTCGGGAGCGGAACCAGCTCCGTTCGCTCCGCGACCTGCGCGCGCACTACGGCGTCGAGCTGAACGAGCTCGCGTTTGCCGCCCGGCTCCGCCGCGAGCCTGGGCTCCGCGCGGCTGTCGACACCTGGCTCGCGGGCCGCGCGCCTGCTGCCGACTGGGTCGATTGGGAGCAGCGCAAGCACGAGCGGCTACTCGCCGCCTGACCCGCCCTACCCTGACCGCCCTGAAACGGAAGGAATCGATGGCTACGACACGTAAGCACGACGTCAAGGATCTGGCGCTCGCCGCGGAGGGCAAGCGCCGGATCGAGTGGGCAGACCGGCAGATGCCGGTGCTCGCCGCGATCCGCGAGCGCTTCGAGGCCGAGCGGCCGCTCGACGGCTACCGCATCGCGGCTTGCCTTCACGTGACCACGGAGACCGCGAACCTGATGCGGACGCTCAAGGCGGGCGGGGCAGACGTGGTTCTCTCGGCGTCGAACCCGCTCTCCACCCAGGACGACGTCGCCGCCGCGCTCGTCGACGAGTTCGACATCTCCGTCTTCGCGATCAAAGGCGAGGACAACGACACCTACTACGAGCACATCGAGGCCGCGGTCGACCACAAGCCGCACATCACGATGGACGACGGCGCTGACGTGATCGGCGTCCTCCACAGCGCCCGCCGCGAGCAGCTCGGCGACGTGATCGCGGGGACGGAGGAGACGACGACGGGCGTGATCCGGCTGAAGGCGCTCGAGCGCGACGGCAAGCTCGGCTTCCCCGTGATCGCGGTCAACGAGGCGCGGACGAAGCACCTCTTCGACAACCGCTACGGCA
>JBPCJB010000288.1:0-3423 GCA_051005735.1 Gaiellaceae bacterium
TCGGCGTGCCGCTGCCGCTCGAGCTCGTCTCCGACCGCTTCCTGCCGTTCCTCCCGGTCGAGACCTTCTTGAAGCTCGTCAGCGCGATGGGCGGCTTCGTCGCCGGGAAGAAGATCGGCTTCTTCGCCTTCTTCCTCAGCCTGATCCCGATCGGGGCCGCGATCGGGGCCGCCTACGGATTCGCGGCGGCGCGTGTCCGGCCCGCCAGGCTGTGGCTCGGTCTCGTCGCAGGTGTCGTCGTCACGTGGCTGCTGCTGGTCGCCGTCCTCTACCCGGCGCTCGACTCCAGCTATCGAGGCCTGCCGCCGGGACGCGCAGCGCTCGTGACCGCAATCAGCCTGCTCGTCCTGCTCGGGCTCGTCACCGGCTCGCTCGCCTTCTTCCACCGCCTCGCCGCTGCGCCCGAGCGCGAACCGGGCACGGAGGACGGCCCGCTCCTGCGCCGAGGCCCGGTCGTGCTCGGACTCGCCGGCGGCGCGCTCACACTCGCCTCGGGCGGGCTCGTGAAGAGGCTCTACGACCGCTCTGCGATTCCCTACGACGGGCTCGAGACACGCGCTGCCAAGCTCGACCCGATCACGCCGAACGACCGCTGGTACGTGGTCACGAAGAACTTCGTCGATCCGCGCGTCGACCGCTCGCTCTGGCGGCTCGAGGTGCGCGGGCTGGTCGAGGACGAGGCCTCGTACTCCTTCGAGGAGCTGGAGGCGCTGCCCGCGGTCGAGCAGGTGACGACGCTCGAGTGCATCTCGAACGGGATCGGCGCCGGGCTGATCTCGAACGCGGTCTGGCGCGGCGTCCCGTTGGCGCAGCTCCTCGAGAGCGCCGGCGTCGAGAGCGGCGCAACCCATCTGTTCGCGCGCGGGAGCGACGGCTACGGCCACGGCCTGACGCTCGAGAAGGGGATGGAGGAGACGACTCTCGTCGTCTACCGGATGAACGGCGAGCCGCTTCCCGACCGGCACGGCTACCCCGCCCGGCTGATCGTTCCCGGCGGCTACGGCGAGATGAGCGTCAAGTGGCTCGACCGGGTCGAGGTGCTCGACGAGCCCGAGCAGGGCCTCTACGAGAGCCAGGGCTGGCGGGCCGAGCGGGTGCACACGATGTCGCGGATCGATCGGCCCCTCGGCCGGCGGAAGCTGAAGGCGGGTCGGCCGGTCGCGGTGAACGGCGTCGCCTTCGCGGGAGATCGCGGAATCGACCGCGTCGAGCTGAGCACGGACGGCGGGCGCAACTGGCGTGAGGTCGACCTCGACTACAACGCCTCGAAGCTCACCTGGGCGCTCTGGAGCGACGAGTGGACGCCGGAACGCTCAGGGATGCACGAGCTCGTCGTCCGCGCGACCGACGGCGACGGCAACCAGCAGGAGTCGAAGAAGCAGCCGATCAACCCGGACGGGGCGAGCGGCTACCACAAGGTGAAGGTGGAGGTCGGCGAGGCGTGAGGTCCCGCGCCGCGGCCGACCTCGGCGTCCTCGCCGTGCTCGGCGCCGCCTGCCTCGGGAGCACCATCTGGCTTGGGGGCGAGCTCGAGCCGGGAGACTTCGGCAGACCGATCGGCGAGCTCGCGGCCGTCGCGGGGGCGATGCTCCTGCCCTACGTCGCCGCGGTCGCCTGGATCGTCTGGCGCCGTCCGCCGCGGCGTGCGGCGCTCGTGCTCGTCGTCGCCGTGGCGGCAGCGCTACGGCTTGTGCTCGTCTCGGGCGAGCCCGCGCTCTCGAACGACGTCTACCGCTATGTCTGGGACGGTCGAGTGCAAGCGGCCGGGATCAACCCGTACCGCCACGCGCCCAGCGACCCCGAGCTGGCGTCCCTACGCGATGCGGAGATCTACCCGCGCCTGAACCGGATCGGCGTCCAAACCGCGTATCCGCCCGTCGCGCAGGGCCTCTTCGGCGGGCTCTACCGGCTCTACGGCGACAGCGTCGCGTGGACGAAGCTCGCGATCGCCGTGCTCGACCTCGTCGCGATCGGCCTCCTCGCCTACCTGCTCGCCCGCGTGCGCCGCCCGCCCGTCTGGGCGCTGCTCTACGCCTGGCACCCGCTCGTCGTCTTCGAGCTGGCCGGCTCGGGGCACGTGGAGGGGCTCGCGGTGCTGCTCGTCCTCGCAGCGCTCGCGGCGGCGTTCTCGCGACGCGCCGTCGTCACCGGCGCCCTCCTTGCCGCGGCGGCTCTGGTCAAGCCGTACGCGCTCGTGCTCGCCCCGGCTTTCCTGCGGCGGGGGCGGGACCTTCCTCCCGCGCTCGCGGCCGGCGCCCTCATCGTCGCCCTCGCCTACGCGCCCTTCGCGGGCGCCGGCCTGCGCGCGCTCGGCTACCTGCCGGGCTACCTGCGGGAGGAGGGATTCACGTCGGGCAACCGGTTCTACCTCCTCGGGTTGGTCGACCGCGATCCGTCCACCGCGCTCACCGCGGCGTACGTCGTCGCGGCGGCGACCGTGCTGCTCGGGGTCGCCGTTTCGTTCCTGCTCCGCCCGCCTGGTTCGACAGGCGCCCTCGCCGAGCGCGCGCTCCTCCTCTTCTCGCTCGTCTGGGTGCTGAGCTCGCCGACCTATCCGTGGTACGCGCTCCTCGCCGTCGCGCTGCTGCCGCTCGCGCGCGGCGCTGTGCTCCTCCCTGGAGCGGCGATCGCGCTTCTGGCGCCGTTCCTCTACCTGCACATCAGCGTCGGCGCACATCCGGACTGGCCAAGCCACCTCGTTTACGGCGGTTGCGCGCTCGCGTTGGCCGCGTCGCTCGCCTGGAAGGCCCTTCAGCGCAACGACGCCGTCGCGAGCTCGCGCACGCCGTCGGCGAACGAGACCTTCGCCCGAAACCCGAGCTCAGCGGCGGCACGCTCCGTCGAGGCGAAGACGTGACGGACGTCGCCGAGGCGGTATTCGCCGGTCGTCACAGCCTCCTCGCCGCCGAACGCTGCGGAGAGCTCGGCCGCGAGCTCGCCGACCGTGTGCGGCGCGCCGCTCGCCACGTTGAACGCTCCCGTCGCGGCAGAGCCGAGCGCGAGCACGTTCGCCGCCGCCACGTCACGGACGTGGACGAAGTCGCGAAGCTGTCCGCCGTCCTCGAAAACCTGCGGCGCCCGCCCGCCCTCGAGCGCGCTCCGGAAGATGCTCGCGACGCCGGCGTAGGGCGTGTCCCGCGGCATCCGCGGGCCGTAGACGTTGTGGTAGCGGAGCGCGATCACCGCGGCGCCTGTCTCACGCGCGAACGCGGCGCAGAGTTGCTCCTGCTGCGCCTTCGTCGCCGCATAGACGTTGCGCGGGTCGATTCGCGCGTCCTCGGGAACGGCCTCGGACGCAAGCGAGCGGTGGCAGAAGGGGCAGGTCGGCTCGAACGCCCCCGCCGCGAGCCGCCCCTGCGTACGCGGCTCGGGCCGGACGAGGCCGTGCTCCTCGCAGCGGTAGCGCCCCTCGCCGTAGACCAC
>JBPCJB010000289.1:0-8440 GCA_051005735.1 Gaiellaceae bacterium
GGTCGACCGGACGCGCCTTGCTCGCCTTGAGCGCGAGCTTGTCGGAGAACCAGAACATGACGAGGTTGAAGACGACCGCGATCCCCGCAAAGAGGATGATCCCGTTCGAGCCGCCGACGAGCCCGCCAAGCCCGATGAAGAGGGCCGCGAGGCCGGCAATGATTACCCAGGTCCGGGTCTGGGTGGCGAATCGTGTGCGCGTGATCGACATTGGGGTTCGAGGTTCCTTTCCGCTATGCGTCTTGTTGTGCATATCGTAGCCGGGCGGTGCGAGCAGACTGTTGCGGCGCGATGAACATCTGCAGTGCCGGCGGTCAAAGCGCTTGAAGCTCTGCGACGACCCGCTCGAACCTCCTTCCCTCGATGGCGACGACCTCGAAGCGGCAATCGAGCCTCCTGCACTCGGGATGGCGAGCGAGCCAGGCTTCGGCCGCGCGTCTGAGGCGGCGGCATTTCTCCGGCGTCACCATCTCCAGCGGATGACCGTAGGCGGTGCTCGCTTTTCCCTTCACCTCGCAGAAGACGAGCCGGCGGCCGCGCCGCAGGATCAGGTCGAGCTCGTGGCCGCCGGCCCAGACGTTAGCGCCGAGCACGCGATAGCCGCGCAGCCGGTAATGGCGCCTGGCGCGGCTCTCGAACCGCTCGCCCGTCCTACGCGTGCTCGGCCGACGCGTGTTCAGGCCGCGACCATCGGCGCGCGCTCGTCGACGAGATAGCAGAGGGCTTGGAACGAACGGCGGTGCTGGTCGCTCGGCCCATGCCTGCGTACGGCAGCCGAGTGTCCGGGGGTGATGTAGCCGACGTGGCGGGCGAACCCGTAGCGGGGGTAGAGCGAATCGAGGCGCCGCATCACCCTGTCGCGCGTGACCTTCGCGACGATAGAGGCGGCGGCGATCGCGGCGCTCTTCGTGTCGCCGTCGACGACCGCGCGATGCTGTGGGGCTCTCGGACCGAGCCGAAAGCCGTCCACGAGGCACGCAACCTCTTCGAGCTTCGCGTCGGGCAGGGCGAGGTCGCCGAGCACCGAGCGTAAACCCCAGAGGTTGGAGCGATGGAGACCGTGCCGGTCGATCTCGGCCGACGGGATCACGCGGACGCTGATCCGTTTCGCACAGCCGACGACGGCTCGGAAGAGCTCCTCGCGAGCCGCGGGCGCGACCTGCTTGGAGTCGTTCAGGAGCGCTAGCGGACGGACGCGATGGTTGCGGAGGCAGTCGTAGTCGAGCAGGACTCCGGCCACGACGAGCGGCCCCGCCAGCGAGCCGCGGCCCGCTTCGTCAGCGCCGGCCACGAAACGAGTGCCGAGCCTGCGGTCGAAAGAGAGAAGTCTCTGTCCGCTCGAGCGCGCCATGAGGCGAGGATAACCGCGAAGGTCGGACGACTTCGTCTCGACTCTGTCACGAAAACGTGACTTCTCGACGAAGCTGGAGTCGAGCTACTCGGCCGCAGTGTCAGCCGAGGCATCGACGCGCTCGTCGATCTTCGGCTGAGCCGTCTTCTGTGCGCGGCCCGCACCCGCCGGCTGGCGCAGCTCGCGAATCCGCGCCTTCTTGCCGATCTTGCCTCGCAGGTAGTAGAGCTTCGCCCGATTGACGTCGCCGATCGCGCCGACCTCGATCGTCTCGACCTTCGGCGAATGGAGCGGGAACGTCCGCTCCACGCCCACGCCGAACGACTGCTTCCGCACCGTGAACGTCTCCCGAGCGCCCGAGCCCTGCCGCTTGATCACGACGCCCTCGAAGACCTGAAGCCGCGACCGCGTCCCTTCGATCACACGGAAGTGGACGCGAACCGTGTCCCCCGCCTTGAAGAGCGGCACGTCCTGGCGCAGCTGGCGCTGCTCGATGCTCTGGATGATCGTGCTCATGGAGAAGGCGGCCACCTCGGCCGGGGGCGAATGGTAGCGCAAGGCCGGAACGGGAGCCGACTCAGCGCACCGAGATCCGGGTAGGCGGCCAGTAGGTCGCGAACACCTTGCCGATCAGATTCTCGCGCGGCACCGTCCCCCACTCGCGCGAATCGCACGACTGGCTGCGGTTGTCGCCCATCATGAAGTACTGCCCCTCCGGGACCGAGAACGTCTCCGGTCCGCGCGAATCTCGCCGTTCCTCCTCGAGATAGGGCTCCGGCAGCCTCCTGCCGTCGATGTAGACGAAGCTGAAGCCTCCCTCCGTGCGCAGCTCGAGTCGCTCGCCGGGAAGGCCGATAACCCGTTTGACGAAGGTGCCCCCGGCGCCGCAGCGGACCTGGGCTGCGGGCGGTGTCTCGAAGACGACGATCTCGCCCCGCTCGGGATCGCGGAAGTGGTAGATCAGCCGGTTCGCGAGCACCCGATCCGAGAAGCGCGCCTCGCAGCCGCTCGCCGGCCGCGCGCAGTGCAGGGTCGGCTCCATGGACGAGGACGGGATCCGGTAGGGGTTGACGACCCACGCCTTGATCGCCAGCACGATTGCGATCGCGCCGACGATGGTGACGACCCAGTCGATCGTGACGCGCCAGCCGTGAGGCAGGCGCCGGGTCAGCCGATCGACCGGGTTTCGCGAGTGGAACTCGCGCTTCTCGACCCGGGGATGCGAGTTCTGGCTCGCCAACCAGTCGTCGTACCGATCCCGGCGCTCCGGATCGGCAAGCGTCTGGTAGGCGACCTGGAGCTCGCGTCGACGCTCCTCGTCCCAGGTAGCGCCCGCCGCTCGCCGGAAGCCGTCGTCGATCTGGGTGGCCGACGCGTCCTTCGGCACACCGAGCAGGGCGTAGTAGTCCCTCACGAGACCGCGTTCCGCGCCCGGCTCTGCTCTCGGCGCCAGCCGTCGATGCGCGCGTGGTCGCCGGAAAGCAGGACATCCGGAACCGACCACCCGCGAAACTCGGCGGGACGGGTGTAGTGGGGATACTCGAGTCCGCCCTCGAGCGCCTCGGAGAAGCTCTCGTTCTCGCCCGAGCCCTCGGCCAGCGCGCCGGGCAGCCGTCGCGCGATCGCGTCGAGGAGCACCATCGCCGGCAGCTCTCCGCCGGAGAGGACGTAGGGGCCGATCGAGATCGCGTCGGAGGCGAGCTGCGTGACGATTCGCTCGTCGAAGCCCTCGAAGCGGGAGGAGAGGAGGGTGAGCTGCGGCTCGTGCGCGAGCTCCTCCACGACCGCCTGGGTCAGCGGCCGCCCCTGCGGCGTCAGCGCGACCACGCGATGGGCGGGCCGGCCCCCGTAGACGGCGTCGAGCGCCGCCGCGACGACGTCCACGCGCAGCACCATCCCGGCGCCCCCGCCGTACGGATCGTCGTCGACCTGCCCGGAGCGCAGAGGCGACGTATCCCGGTAGTTGAAGAGGCGCAACTCGAGCTCGCCGCCGAGGACGGAGGCCAACGGGCGCTGCTCCGTCAGCGACGCGAAGGCATGTGGAATCTGGGTGAAGATGTCGAGGAGCACGGTCGAGCAGGTTACTCGTCGTCGGCGAAGCCCCGCGCCACGAGGACGCGACCCACTTCGAGGTCGACGTCGAGCACACAGGCCGCGACGAGCGGCAGGAGCAGCCCCGAGTCGAGCTCGAGCGAGTCGTTGGCGGGTCCGTTGTGAACCTCCACGACCTGCCCGAGCGCGCGGCCGCCCTCCTCCTCCTCGACCGTGAGGCCGACGAGCTGGAAGACGTAGTAGGCGTCTGGCTCCGGCGCCGGGAGCGCCTCGCGCGGTATCAACAGCGTCGCGCCACGAGTCACGGGTCGCTCGAGCTTGAGCACCGGCCTGCCCGCGGAGCCGCGTTTCGAGCCGACGATCTCGACCTCGGAGCCCTCGACCCAGAGCCTGGCGCCCCGCGCGAACCTCCCCTCCGCCTCGCTCGGCTCCTCGACGAAGAACGAGCCGTCGACGCCGTGCGGCCGGCCTACCCGCCCGACCGGGACGAGCTCGAGCTCACTCAACGATCTCGAGGACGACGCGCTGCCGCGACCTTGCCGAGCTCGCCCGCACGATCGTGCGGAGCGAACGGGCGATGCGGCCATGGCGGCCGATCACCTTGCCGCGGTCCTCCGGCGCGACGTAGAGCTGCAGGATCGTCGCGTCGTCGCGCTCGACCTCCTCGACGCGCACCGCGTCGGGATCGTCCACGAGCTGGCGCGCGAGCCACTCGAGCAGCTCAGCCACCGAGCAGACTCACCCGGCTGGTGCCTCCTCCGGCTGCGCCTCGCCCTTCTCTGCGATCTTGATCAGCTTCGCGACCGCAGCAGACGGCTGGGCGCCCTTGCCGATCCACTCCTGGATCTTCTCCTGGTCGAGCTCGATCGTCGAGGGGTCGGTCTGCGGGTTGTAGCGCCCGACGATCTCGATGAACCTGCCGTCGCGCGGGGAGCGCGCGTCGGCCACGACGACGCGGTAGATCGGGTTCTTCTTCGAGCCGACTCGCGTCAGCCTGAGCCTTACTGCCACTGTTACCTCCGCCCTGCTTTGGTCATTTGCTGCGGAAGGGCGGGCATCTTCCCCTTGCCCATCTGCTTCATCATCTTCTCCATCTGCTTTCGTGCGGTGAGGAGCTTATTCACGTCCTGGATCGTCTGCCCGCTCCCCTGCGCGATGCGGAGCCGGCGGGAGCCGTTGATCAGGTGCGGGAGCCGCCGCTCCTGCGGGGTCATCGAAAGCACGATCGCCTCGACGCGGGCGAGCTGGCGCTCGTCGATGTCGACGTCCTTGAGCTGGTTCGAAAGCCCCGGGATCAGCTTCAGGACACCCTGGATCGGCCCCATCTTCTTCAGCATCTTCTGGGCCGAGAGGAAGTCGTCGAAGGTGAACTGGCCAGCGCGCATCCGCGCCTCCATCGCCTCCTGCTCGTCCTCCTCGACGGCCGCTTCGGCCTTCTCGATCAGCGTCAGCACGTCGCCCATGCCGAGGATCCGCGACGCCATCCGCTCGGGGTAGAAGTACTCGAGCTGGTCGAGCTTCTCGCCGACCGAGACGAGCTTGATCGGCTTGCCGGTGACGGCCTTGACGGAGAGCGCGGCGCCGCCGCGCGCGTCGCCGTCGAGCTTCGTCAGGACGACCCCGTCGAAGGCGATCCGCTCGAAGAACGACTCGGCCACGTTGACTGCCTCCTGGCCGGTCATCGCGTCGAGGACCAGGAGCACGTTCGTGGGCTTCGCGGCATCGCGGACCCGCGCGAGCTCCAGCATCAGCTCCTCGTCGATGTGCAGGCGGCCGGCGGAGTCGAGGATGACGACGTCCCGGCCCGCGGTCTGCGCGGCCTGGATCCCGTACTTGACGACCTCGACCGGATCCTTCGCGTCCTTCCGGTAGACCGGAATCTGGATCTGGCGGCCGAGCTGCTCGAGCTGGTCGATCGCGGCCGGGCGCTGGAGGTCGGCGGCGACGAGCGCCGGCTTCTTGCCGTCCTTGCGCAGGAGGAGGGCGAGCTTGGCCGAGGTGGTCGTCTTCCCGGAGCCCTGGAGGCCGGCCATCAGGATCACGGTCGGCGGGCGACCGAACGCGAGCCGCGAGTCACCGGAGCCCATCAGGCTCGTCGGCTCCTCGTGGACGATCTTCACGACCTGCTGGCCGGGCGTGAGGCTCTTCAGCACGTCCTGGCCGGTGGCGCGCTCGCGGACACCCGCGACGAAGCTCTTGACGACCTCGAAGTTGACGTCGGCCTCGAGCAGCGCGAGGCGGATCTCCCGCATCGCCTTCGAGATCGTGTCCTCGTCGAGGCGGCTCTTGCCGCGAAGGTCGCCGAGCGTCGCCTGGAGCTTGTCTGAGAGGGTGTCGAACACGGGCGGACAGTGTAGATACCTCTCAATCGGACGAAGGAGGCAGCATGGCCAGCATCGCCAAGGTGATCACGATCATCGGCAACTCCCCCGACGGCTTCGCGGAGGCAGCTCAGGTCGCAGTTGCGGAAGCCTCGAAGACCCTGCGCGGAATCACCGGCGCCGACGTGCTCGAGATGAGCTGCGAGGTCGAAGGCGACAAGATCACGAGCTACCGGACGACGGTGAACATCGCGTTCGCGATCGAGCGCTGAGGAACGCGACCAACGCTTCACCAACAACGGCTCCACTACCACAAGCTGGTCGATCCCCAGGCGGCACATCGACGTGAGGAGGTGTGACATCGGCCGTGCCCTCCCCGTACCGACTTCGCCCAATTCGATCGAGGGTTGACCTGCGGAACGGTCTCGGAGTTCCCTGCGTCAAACGAGCTGTTCACGATCGTCCCGGCGAGGACCGCATCACCGCGATCGGCAGACACACGGGCCGCCTATGACAGATAGCTCGGAGCGCGGAACCGCTGAAGCAACGAACGAGGTCGCCCGTAGCAACGGGAGGCTGCTTGCCTGGTCGACGCTCATAGCTGCCACAACGCTGTTGAACTTCGGGTCTGCAGCGTTCGTCGAAGTGCCCGAGGATCGGATCTACCGGTACCAAACGGCGGTGCTGACGCTGCTTCAGTTCGGGACCCTGCTGGCCGTTGTGCTGGTCATCGCTCGGCCCGGGGGCCTCCTCCGAGACGTTCTCGCCTTGAGGCGCCCGTCGTCGTGGAAGCGTGCGGCTGGCATTGGGGTGCTCGTGGCCGTGAGCTCCCTCTTCGTGCTCATCGCGTTTGACTCTCTGTTGGGGGCGGGCGAGGCGCAGCGCCTTGCTGCGGGGTGGGACCCGACCCGGGCTTCCGCATTCGCGGTCAATGCGGCGCTCATCATCCTGGTGGGCCCGGTGGTCGAAGAGCTGACCTTCCGTGGTCTCGGGTTCGCGCTGCTAGAGCGCTTCGGTCACGGCTGGGCGATCGCTCTGACGGCGGCGGCGTTTGCTTTGAGCCACGGGTTGATCGCGCTTCTGCCCGCCAGCGCCGTCTTCGGGGCCGGACTCGCGTACCTGCGCAGCCGAACTCGCAGCGTCTATCCCGGCATCGTGCTGCACGTCGTGTTCAACGCGCTCGGCGTCGCTGGAAGCACGCTGCAGTAGTGGCTGTCCCCCTGTTCTGCGCACGCCACGGCTATGCGGATGCAGCGAGCCGTGATGAATCAATGCCCTCCGGCGACGAGAGCGCGGGCGAAGTCCTGCGCGTCGAACGGGCGCAGGTCGTCGAGCCCCTCGCCGACGCCGATCAGCTTCACCGGGAGTCCGAGCTCATAGGCGATTGCGACCGCGATCCCGCCCTTCGCAGAGCCGTCGAGCTTCGTCAGAGCCACTCCCGTGACTTGCGCGGCCTCGCCGAAGAGCCGCGCCTGCTGGAGTCCGTTCTGCCCGGTTGTGGCGTCGACGACGAGCAGCGTCTCGTGCGGGGCGCCCTCGAGGCGGCTCGCGATCACCCGGCGCACCTTCGCGAGCTCCTCCATCAGGTTCGACTGGGTGTGCAGACGGCCGGCGGTGTCGACGATCGCGACATCGTGGCCACGCGCGCGAGCGGCCTCGACGGTGTCGTAGGCGACCGCGGCGGGATCGGCGCCCCGCGCGGCGCCGACGAAGTCCGCCTTCGCGCGCTGGGCCCAGATTTCGAGCTGCTCCTCTGCGGCGGCGCGGAAGGTGTCGGCGGCGCCGAGCAGTACCGCGCGGTCGTGCTCGCGCAGCTTCTGCGCCAGCTTGCCGATCGTGGTCGTCTTGCCCGTGCCGTTGACGCCGACGACGAGGATCACGCTCGGCTTCGCGGCGATGTTCAGCGTCGCGGGCTCGCCGAGCAGCTCGGCGATCTCGGCGGCTAGCGCCTCTCCGAGATCCCCGAGCTCGCCGCGTGCCTCGAGCCTCCGAATGAGCTCCGCGGTCGCGCGAACGCCGACGTCGCCCCGAATCAGCGCCTCCTCGAGCCGCTCCCAGTCCTCGTTGTCACCGGGATCGAACGCGGCCGCCGCGAGCTCTCCGGTGAGCGCGCGTCGGCTCTTCCCGAGCGAGTCGCGCAGGCGGCCGAGAAAGCCGGCGCGTTGCTCCTCGCTCTCCTCCGGCCCGTCGGCGTCACCGAGGAGCTCTGGCCAGCTTCTCGCCATCGGCGCCGAACGTTAGCCTCTCACCGTGATCGCCTGGGAGCGTGTCGCCGAGCTGGCCCGCGAGCTGCCCGAGGTCGAGGAGACGACCTCGTGGGGGAAGCCGTCCTTCAAGGTGGGCGGCAAGACGTTCGCCGGGATGACTACACGACACGAAGGAGCGATCTGGACGCGCTGCGACCGCGACGAGCGGCCGCTCCTCGTCGCGTCGAATCCGGATGCCTACCGCCTGACGCCGCATTTCGAGACCTCGCCCGCCTACCTGCTGATCTGGCTCGAGCACAGCGAAGAAGAGGAGGTACGCGAGCGCCTGAGCGACGCGTGGCTGATCCAAGCGCCGAAGCGGCTCGCCGCCCAACACCAATTCGACTAGGAGGCGGCTGCGACAGCTTCCTCGCGGGGCAGCCTCCGCGAGACGACCTGGCTGACGCCGTCGCCGCCCATCTTGACGCCGTAGAGGATGTCGGCAGCCTCCATCGTCCGCTTCTGATGTG
>JBPCJB010000290.1:0-2957 GCA_051005735.1 Gaiellaceae bacterium
GGTAGATGCAGGGCAGCCGATTCTGCTGCGCCACCTCCTGCGCCCGCAGGTGCTTCTTGACCGTGAGCGGGAAGTACGTGCCGCCCTTCACGGTCGCGTCGTTCGCAACGATCACGCACTCGCGGCCCTCGACGACGCCGATCCCGGTGACGATTCCGGCCGAGGGGGCCGCGCCGTCGTAGAGCTCCCAGGCGGCGAGCGCGTTCAGCTCGAGGAACGAGGAGCCGGGGTCGAGGAGCCGGTCGATTCGCTCGCGGGCCGGCAGCTTTCCCCGCGAGCGGTGCCGCTCGATCGACTTCTCGCCGCCGCCGCGTGCCGCGAGCGCGCTCCGCTCGCGCAGCTCGGTGACAAGCGCCTCCATCCGCTCGGCGCGGCTCGCGAAGTTGGCGTCGCGCTCGAGCGTCGAGGTGAGGAGAGCCACGCCGGGAGCGTATCGCTACGGTCCGCCGGTGTTCTGCCTCGTCCATGGGCTCGGCGTCGGCCAGGCGTGCTTCGAGCCGCTTGCTCGGATGCTGTACGGCGCGGTGGTCCCGCCCGAGCTGCGCGAGCCGCAGCCGATCGAGGAGCTCGGCCGCCGCGTGGCCGAGCTGCTGCCCGGAGCGGCAGTGCTCGTCGCGAACTCGATGGGCTGCCAGGTGGCGGCCGCTCTTGCGACGGAACGACCGGAGCTCGTCGAGGCGCTCGTCCTCGTCGGTCCGACCGTCGACGCGCAGGCGAGGAGCGCCCGCCGGCACGTGCTGAGGCTGGCGATCGACGGCTGGTACGAGCCGCCGCGCCTGACGGCGACCGTCGTGCGCGACTACTTCGGCATCGGGCCCATCGATCTACTGCGGCAGGCGCGCTTCGCGCTCGAGGACCGGATCGAGGAGCGGCTACCGCGGATCGAGGCGCCCACGCTTGTCGTACGTGGCGAGCACGACCCGCTCAGCCCCGCCCGCTGGTGCGAGGAGGTAGTCGCGTTGCTCCCGAGCGCTCGACTCGTCACCATTGCCGGCGGCGGGCACGCCGTCCACTACTCGCATCCCCGCGAGCTCGCCGCCGAGCTCAGCCGCTGGCTCGGAGAAACGCGAGCAGCTCGCGGCTGAACGCGTGCGGCGTGTCGACCATCGGCACATGTCCTGCCGCGTCGAGCACCACGACCCGCGCATCGCTAAGCGAGCGGGCGACTTCCTGACCGTGCGCTGCGGGAATGAGAACGTCGCGACCGCCCATCAGGAGGAGCGTCGGTGCCTCGATCCGACCGAGGTCGGCTCGCAGATCCGCGGTGACGATCGCAAGCGCTGCCGTGCCGATCGTCAGCGGCCCCGAGCGGATCGCGTCGCGCGCGAGCAGCGCGAGCAGCCGTGGCCGCGAGCGAAGGAGCTCGAGCGCGAGCGGTAGCGCGGATCTCGCGGCTGTCCGACCGGGAATCCCGGCAGGCGCGACGAGCACGAGCCGACGAACCGTCTCCGGATGTCGCGCGGCGAGCCGGGCACAGAGCAGCGCGCCGAGCGAGTGCCCGACGAGGTCGGCGGGACCGAGCGCGGCGGCACGCGCCCAGGCCGCGAGCCAGTCGAGTGCTCGATCGAGATCGAAGGCTCGCACCTGGGGGATCCGGCCGAAGCCCGGCAGGTCGAGCAGATGCACCGTGTGCTCCACCGCCAAGGCAGGGAGAACCGGACGCCACCAGCGCCACGAGCCCGCGAGTCCGTGTACGAGGACGAGCGGCGGCCCCTCGCCGGCGCTACGCCAGCGGACGCGTGCGCCCGCAACCTCGACGGTCTCCGAGCGAAGCTGCATCCGGGAATCCTGCACTGCGTCGGCCGCGTGAGCGGGAGATAATCGAGAGCGAGATGGAGCCGAACCTCGCACGTGAGGCCGCCGAGCTGTACGCGCTTCCGGAAGCCGACTACACACGGGCGCGAAACGCGCGAGCGAAGGAGCTCCGGCCGATCGACCTGGAGCTCGCGGCAGAGGTGGCGAAGCTGCCGAAGCCGAGCCGGCCTCTGGCGACCATCAACCAGCTCGCCCGAGAGGATCCTTCCGAGATCCGGGCGCTGATCCAGTCCGGGAAGCGCCTCAGGACGCTCCAGGAGGACGCGGTTCGCGGCAAAGGCGGCGCATCCGGTTTCGCCGCGGCGACGGCTGAGTTTCGCGAGGCACTCGAGCGGGTGCAGCGGCAGGCTCGAGCCCACGGGCTCACCGACGCGCTGCTCACACGCGTCGCCTCGACGCTCCGGGCAGCGGCGGTCGATCCAGAGTTGCAACCGCTGCTCGAGCGAGGCCTGCTCGCGCACGAACCCGATCCGGCCGGCTTCGCCTTCGATCCGGCGCTCGCCGGCGAAGCCCCGCGACGTTCGCCGTCCAAGCGGCCCGACGCGAGGGGCGGACAGCGCGCCAAAGCGAAGCTGAAGCGCGCTCGAAAACGGGTCAGCGAGCTGAAGGAGGACGCGAATCGGTCCCAGCAGGAGCTCGTGCGGGCGCGCGAGGCCCTCGCGGTAGCCGAGCGGGTCGCAGCCGAGGCGGCCGCAGCGCTAGAGAAGGCCGAGGCCGAGCTTGATCAGATCCAGACCTCGACCTGACCTGGGATCGCTCGAGGCCCAACGGACGGAGCCCTGCGCCAAGTCACGTGGCGCCGCCACACCTCTGGAAGCCGTACGCCACAACCCGCTTGTTCAAGGCAAGCGTGAACGTGATGTAGGCGGGGAGCGCCGTCGAGAGCGCGGCGCTGTCTCTGTTTGCGAAACCACGCTGAACAGCGACGGCGAGCGTTACCCCGCGCGCGAGAGAAGCAACGAGTCTCTGGGCGACGACATCGCCGGACGGTGTGCCGATCGCCTTCATGCGGCCCACGAACCGTTCTTGAATCCGGATCTGAGCGGCCCAGATGGCGGCAGCGGCAGCCCACTGCTCGCTCTGCGGAAGGAGTTTCGCCGCCTGTGCGCGAGCACGGATGGGGGCAAGCTCCCGCTGAGTCT
>JBPCJB010000291.1:0-13727 GCA_051005735.1 Gaiellaceae bacterium
GAGCGCTCGCCGGGACAACCCTGCCGATCCCACCCCCAGCCGGACAGATCCCGAACTCGCTCGACGCCGTCGCCGACCGCGACTTCGCGCTCGACTATCTCTACGCGGCCGCCGTTCTTTTCGTCCATCTGTCGCGAATCGCGGAGGAGCTCGTGCTCTGGGTGACGACCGAGTTCGGCTTCGCCCGTCTCCCCCGATCGGCGGCGACGGGCTCGTCGATGATGCCGCACAAGCTGAACCCGGACGTCGCCGAGCTCGTCCGCGGCAAGGCCGGCACGGCGATCGGGAGGCTGACCGGCCTGCTCGCGGCGGTGAAGGCGCTCCCGCTCGCCTACGACCGCGACCTCCAGGAGGACAAGCCGCCAGTCTTCGCGGCCCGCAAGGACGTCGCGGGCGCGCTCGGCGCGCTGACCGTTCTGCTCGCAGATCTCGAGTTCGACCGGGAGGCGCTGACAGCGGCCGCGGCGGATCCGCTCCTGCTCGCAACCGATGCGGCCGAGGCGCTCGTCGCCCAGGGAGTCCCCTTCCGCGACGCCTACGAGCAGGTCGCCGCATCCGTGCGCGACGGCAGCTTCGAGCCGGGGACAACGGCGGCCGAGAGCGTCGCCGCCCGACTTCCGACGTAACGAAATCGTGACCGAGGCACCGTAGGGTCAGCTACACGCCGACGAGGACGCGCATCTCATCGATATGTCCGATCGCTACGGCGTTAGCTTCATCGCCGGAAAGATAGAGACCGATCGCCTCGATTACCGCTTCCTTGAGTTCGTCCAGTGTGGCACCGGACGCAAAGCACCCGGGAAGAGCGTCGACCTCGGCCCAGTAGGAACCGTCTTCCTCGTGAACCTGCACGCGATATTCCATCACGCTGACTATACCCCGCGAGGAGGAGACTTCACCCTCCCCCGTTCGAGGATCAGTCGTCGAGACCTGCCTGCTTGCGGATCGCGGCCGACAGAGCCTTCCCATACGCCTGGCCGCCGTGAAACGGCAACGTGACAGGTCGCATGCCGGGCTTCGTCATCTTCACCACGTGCTTGCCTCCGCGCGCAACGACCCACCCGTCGGCCTCCATGAGCTTCCGCGCGGCCGCCTGATTCAAGAGCTTCGCCACTGTCCTCGCTACTCCGTGGTCATCCGCATCGCTGCCGCAACGCCTCGAGCCGCATCGACGTATGCCTTGACTTGCGACGCCTCCCAATGGGTACCGTCACGCAAGAGCGTGATCCACAACGTTGCCAACACATCGGACTCCTGAGTTCCGTCGACCGAGGCGTCGACGGAACTCGTGGGTGCCGAGGATGATCCACCCGTTCCAGGAACGACTTCCGCGGGAACAAGCCGATTCGCACCACGGCGAAAGAAACCGGCCTGCTCGGCCGACCGGTGAAAAACTTGTCTTGCTGTCCCGGTCTGCTTCGGACTCCCAACCGGCCGATCTCTATCCGTCAGAGCCCGACCCGCTTCCCCGCCTCGGCGAGCACGTCGCCGAGGATGCCGGTCAGCTCGTCGAACTCGGCTTGGCCGGCGACGAGCGGCGGCGAGATCTGGATCACCGGGTCGCCCCGGTCGTCGGCCCGGCAGATCAGGCCGCGGCGGAAGAGCTCGCCTGAGAGGAAGCCGCGCAGGAGGTTCTCGCCCTCCTCCTGAGAGAAGCCTTCACGCGTTTCCTTGTCCTTGACGAGCTCGAGCGCGTAGAAGTAGCCGGCGCCGCGCACGTCGCCGACGATCGGCAGGTCGAGCAGTGTCTCGAGCGTGGCGCGAAAGGCGCCCTCGTTGCCGAGCACCCGCTCCATGATCTCCTCGCGCTTCATGATCTCGATGTTCTTGAGCGCGATCGCCGCCATGACCGGATGGCCGCCGAAGGTGATCCCGTGCGAGAACATCGACGCATCCGCGAGGAACGGCTCCATCACTCGATCGGTCGTGACGACCGCGCCGATCGCCGCATACGAGGAGGAGAGCCCCTTGGCACAGCAGACGATGTCCGGCCGGATGTCGTAGCGCTCCGAGGCGAACCAGTGGCCGACCCGGCCGAAGCCGGTGATCACCTCGTCGGCCGAGAGCAGGATGTCGTAGCGGTCGCAGAGCTCGCGCACGCCGCGCCAGTAGCCGGCCGGCGGGAGAAACGCGCCGCCTGCGTTCTGGACGGGCTCCATGTGGACGAGGCAGATCGTCTCGGGCCCCATCGCGAGGATCGTGTTCTCGAGATCGTCGAGCAGGAAGGCGGTGAACTGCTCCTCGGTCTCCTCGACCGACCGGTGGTACCGGTTCGTGTTGCGGACGTGGCGGACCTCGGGCACGAGCGGCTCGAAGGTCTCCTTCAGCGCGGGGATCCCGTTGATCGAGAGGGCGCCCATCGTCGTCCCGTGGTAGGCGACCTGGCGCGCGATCGCCTTGTACTTGCGGGGCTGCGGCGTCCCGACGCGCTCGTCGCGGCGCGTCTCCTCGGCCGGAACCTGCTTGCCGCCGCGCGCGAGGAAGTACTGGCGCGCGAGCTTCCACGCCGACTCGACGGCCTCCGAGCCGCCGGAGACGAAGAACACACGGTTCAGATCCCCGGGGGCCAGCGAGGCGATCTCCGTGGCGAGCTCGATCGCGCGCGGGTGCGCGTACGACCAGTTCGTGTAGAACGGCAGCTCGCGCATCTGCTCGAGCGCGGCCCGACCGATCTCCTCGCCGAAGCCGTAGCCGAGGTTGACGGAGAAGAGGCCGGCGAGCGCGTCGAGGTAACGGTTGCCGTTCGAGTCCTCGAGGTAGCAGCCGTCGCCGCGGACGATGATCGGCACCTCGGCCTGCTCATAGCCACCCATGCGGGTGAAGTGCATCCAGAGGTGGTCCTTGGCGAGCTGCTGAAGGTCGTGCGTGGCGGCGGTGGCGGACTCGGTCATGCGGCTCCCTTCGAGCTACGGCGGTTCTGGTAGAGGACGTTCGCGAGCATCAGCCCGGCAGCGGCGAGGAAGATGATCGTGCCCATCACGTTTACCTGAGGCGGCGCCCCCACGCGGGCGGCGCCGTAGACGTAGAGCGGGAACGTGATCGTCGAGCCGGAGTTGAAGTTGGTGATCACGAAGTCGTCGATCGAGAGCGCGAACGCGAGCAGCGCGCCGGCCAGGATTCCGGGCGCGATCAGCGGCAGCGTCACCCGGGTGAACGTCGTCCACCCGTTCGCGCCGAGGTCCATCGCCGCTTCCTCGAGGTGCCGGTCGAAGCCGACGAGCCGCGCGCGCACCGTGACTACGACGAAGGAGACGTTGAACATGATGTGCGCGAGCACGATCGTCCAGAAGCCCGTCGAGACGCCGAGGTTGAGGAAAAGCGTCAGGAGCGAGGCGCCGAGGACGACCTCGGGTGTCGTCAGCGGCAGGAAGATGAAGAGGTTCGTCGAGCCCCGCCCTCGAAACGCGTAGCGGACGAGCGCGAGCGCGATCGGCGTGCCGAGGATCGTCGCGGCGAGCGAGGAGAGAAGGGCGATCTCGACGCTGGCGCGCATCGCCTCGCCGAGGCCGGGAACCGCGAGCGGGTTCAGCCAGTGGTCGAGCGTGAACCCCTCCCAGGTGTAGTTGAAGCGCCCGACCGGATCGTTGAACGAGAAGAGGACGACGACTGCGATCGGCAGGAGCAGGTAGACGAGCGCCAGGCCGGCGAAGCCAGTCAGCGCATGGCGCCGGACGAAGGTCATGCCCCCAGCCGCTCCGTTCCGAGCGCGCGGGTGTAGGCGAGCACGGCAACGAGGATCGCCGTCATCAAGACGAACGAGAGCGCGGCCGCCTGGCCGTAGTCGGTGATCACGAGGAACTTCGACTGGATCACGTTCCCGATCATCGACTGGCGCGGCGTTCCGAGGAGCTCCGCGTTGATGAAGTCACCGGCGGCCGGGATGAACGTGAGCAGCGTGCCCGCGAAGATCCCGGGCAGCGAGAGCGGCAGCGTCACGCGGAGGAACGCCTGCACCTTGCTCGCGTAGAGATCCTCGGCCGCCTCGATCAGCCGCCCGTCGAGCTGCTCGAGCGAGGCGTAGAGCGGCAGCGCCATGAAGGGGAGGAAGTTGTAGGTGATCCCGGCGACGACGGCGGCTCCCGTCGCAAGCAGCCGGCTGCCGTCCTCGACGACGCCGATCGCGGTGAGCGCGTCCAGCACGAGCCCGTCGTCGGAGAGGATCGTCTGCCAGGCGAGCGTTCGGATCAGATAGGTGACGAAGAACGGCGCGATCACGAGCAGGAGCAGGAGGTTCTTCCAGCGGCCGCCCCGGAACGCGATCCAGTACGCGAGCGGGTAGCTGATCAGGAGCGCCAGCACCGTGGCGATTCCGGCGTAGAGCAGCGAGCGGACGAACTGCTCCTGGTAGGCCGAGATCGCGTCGCTGTAGTTCGACCAGGCCCAGGTGAACGTGTAGCCGACGTCCACCGACCCCTCCTGGAGCGACGTGTGCGCCAGGTAGTAGGTCGGGACGACGAAGAAGAGGGCGAGGAACGCGAGCCCGGGCGCGAGCAGGAGGTACGGGACGAGCCACTTGTGCCGGTGCATGAGTGTCATCTGGACAGATCCGACAGGGCCTCGAGAGCCGTGGCACGAATAGACGGATGTGTAGGGGTACACATGTGGAGATGTAGGTGGATGTCTGTGCGGCGGCCCGGCTAGGCGCCGATGACCTTCTGGAACGCGCTCTTGTACTCCTTGTTGTCGGCCGCCTCGGCGTCGAAGATCTTCACCTTCGCGAGCGTGGCCTCGTCCGGGAAGATCAGGTTGTTGTCGGCGAGCTCGGCGTCGAGCGAGCGGATCGCCTCCTCCGCGCCGTCGACCGGGCAGATGTAGTTGACGTACGCCTCGATCTGCGCGGCGACCTTCGGGTCATAGACGTAGTTCATGAAGGTCGAGGCGGTGAAGACGTCTCCGCCCTTCGGGATCAGCATGTTGTCGGTCCAGATCATCCCGCCGGCTTCGGGGATGACGAACTCGAGCTTCGGGTTGTCGAGCTTCAGCTGCACCATGTCGCCGGACCAGGCCGTGCAGGCCCAGACGTCGCCCTTCGCGAGGAGCGGCGCGTAGTCGTTCCCCGTGAACTGGCGGATCTGCCCCGAGTCGACAGCCTTCTGAAGCCGCGCGATTCCCTTCTCGAATGCGGCCTTCTCGACCTTGCTCGGGTCTGCGCCGTCGAGGCGGAGCAGGAGGCCCATCGTGTCGGGCATCTCGGTCAGGAACGAGACCTTGCCCTTCAGCTTCGGATCCTCGAGGAGCTGCTGGACGGAGGTGATCTCACCCCCGACTCGATCCGGGTCGTAGCCGATCCCGGTCAGGCCGGACTGCCACGGCAGCGAGTAGCTGCGGTCGGGATCCCAGCCCGGGCTCTCGAGAGCCGAGACGAGGTTGTCGGCGTTCGGGATCGCCTTTCGATCGAGCTTCTCGACGTAGCCGAGCCGCACCATCCGCGCGGCCATCCAGTCGGTGAGCACGGTGAGGTCGCGGCCGATCGACTTGCCCTGCCGTAGCGCGGCCTGGTTCTTGCCGAACCACTCGTCGTTATCGTTGACGTCCTCGATGTACTCGACGGCCACGCCCGTATCGGCCGTGAACTGCTCGAGCGTCGGCCGCTTCTTCGTCTTCTCGTCGATGTCGATGTAGAGCGACCAGTTCGAGAACGTCAGCCTGTCCGCGAGGGTCGTGTCGGCGGGCGTCTGCGCGACCGTCGTCGCCGCGCCTTCGATTCCGCTGCCGCCGCCGCAGGCGGCGAGAAAGCCGGGAACGGTGAGGACGGCCCCTCCGAGCGCGGCGCGCTCGAGCAGCTCTTTCCGGGTCAGTGCACGAGTCATGGGTTCTCCTCCGCAGGTGCGTCGATGACGAACGTGGACTCGGGCTCCCACCCGAGCGTGACACGGGCGCCCGCCACGACCGGCGAGCCGCCCGCGGCGGTGTTCTGGGCAAAGACGGTGATCCGACCGGCCGCGGTGTCGACGAGCGCCTGTGTGGCGACGCCCGTGTACGCGGTTTCGGCGATCGTCCCGGCGAGCGTGTTCGCGCCGACTCCGTCGAGCCGGATCTTCTCGGGACGGATTCCCGCGGCGACACGCCCCGAGCGGCCGTTCGGCCCGACCACGATCTCGGTGCCGTCGTCGAGCCGCAGGCGGCCGGCGGAGGTGACCGTGGCCGCGAGCAGGTTCGAGACGCCGAGAAAACCGGCGACGAACGCCGTCTGTGGCCGCTCGTAGATCTCGATCGGCGCCCCGAGCTGCTCGACGCGGCCGTTGTTCATGACCGCGATCGTGTCGGCCATCGTCATCGCCTCCTCCTGGTCGTGCGTGACGTGGACGAAGGTGATCCCGAGGTCGTGCTGCAACGCTTTCAGCTCGAGCTGGAGCGTCTTGCGGAGCTTGAGGTCGAGCGCGCCGAGCGGCTCGTCCAGGAGGAGGACCTGCGGTCCGTTGACGAGGGCGCGCGCAAGCGCAACCCGCTGCTGCTGGCCGCCCGAGATCTGACGCGGCTTGCGCGACCCGTATCCCTCGAGCCCGACGCGGCGAAGGATCTCCGTCACCCGGCCGTTCAGCTCCGCTCGCTTGACTCCCTTGCGGCGCAGGCCGAACGCGACGTTCTCGAAGACGCTGAGGTGCGGAAAGAGGGCGTAGCTCTGGAAGACCGTGTTGACGTCGCGCTTGTGCGGGGGGAGCCCGACCACGTCGCGATCGCCCAGGTAGATCGCGCCCTCGGTCGGCTGCTCGAAGCCGCCGACCATCCGCAACGTCGTCGTCTTGCCGCAGCCGGACGGGCCGAGCAGGGCGAAGAACGAGCCGGACGGGATCTCCAGCGAGATCCCGTCCACCGCCACGACGTCGTCGAAGCGCTTGACGACGGCGTCCAGCCGCACGTCCGAGCTCAAGAGAGCTTCACGGCGACGTGCTTGACGCGGGTGTACTCCTCCATCGAGTAGAGCGACATGTCCTTGCCGTAGCCCGACTCCTTGAAGCCGCCGTGCGGCATCTCCGAGGAGAGCGGGAAGAGGTGCTCGTTCACCCAGACGGTGCCGAACTCGAGCTTCCGCGCGGCCGCGAGGGCGCGGCCGACATCGCGGCTGAAGACCGACGCGGCAAGGCCGTAGCGCGTCCCGTTCGCCATTTCCAGCGCCTCCTCGTCCGAGGCGAAGCGCTGGACGGAGACGACGGGCCCGAACACCTCGCGCTGCACGATCTCGTCGTCCTGCTCGACGTCCGCGACGATCGTCGGCTTGACGAAGAAGCCACGGTCGCCGACGGACTCGCCGCCGGTGAGAATGCTAGCCCTCGCGGGGAGCCGCTCGAGGAAGCCGAGTACCCGCTCGCGCTGCTCCTGCGAGATCACAGGCCCCATCTCGATCGCCTCGCCGTCGGCTGGATCGCCTACCTTCATCGCCTCGATCGTCGTGACGAGCTGCGACATCACGTCGTCATAGATCGTCTCGCTGACGAGGATCCGCGACGACGCCGTGCAGTCCTGACCGGAGTTCCAGTAGCCGCCGATCTTCACGGCCTCGGCGACCTGCTCCGGGTCGGCGTCGTCGAGCACGACCATGGGCGCCTTGCCGCCGAGCTCGAGGTGGACGCGCTTGAGCGTGTCGGCGGCGTTCCGCGCGATCGTCTTGCCGGTCTCGATGTCTCCGGTGAGCGAGACGAGCCGGATGTCGGGATCGCGCACGAGCCCGTCGCCGACCGGGACCCCGTCGCCCGTGATCACGTTGAAGATGCCCGGCGGCAGCACCTCCTGGGCGAGCTCCGCGAAGCGAAGCGTCGAGAGCGGCGTCTGCTCGGCCGGCTTGATGATCGAGATGTTTCCGGCGGCAAGCGCGGGTCCGAGCTTCCAGACCATCATCATCAGCGGGTAGTTCCAGGGCGTGATGCCGGCGACGATCCCGAGCGGCTCGCGCCGGATGATGGAGGTGTACCCCTCCACATACTCCGCCGCGGCCTTGCCTTCGAGGGTTCGCGCCGCGCCCGCGAAGAAGCGGAGGTTGTCGGCGGAAAAGGGCATCTCGTCGCGCGCGATCGCCATCGGCTTGCCGACGTTCTGCGACTCGAGCTCGGTCAGCTCCTCGGCGTTCTCGTCGATCACGTCGGCGAGCGCGAGCAGAAGCTCCATCCGCGCCTTCGGCGTCCGCTCGAGCCACTCCGGAAGCGCCTTCTTCGCCGCCGCGACGACGCGGGTCACGTCCTCCGCGGTTCCCCGCGGTACCTCGGCGATCGTCTCGCCGGTGGACGGGTTCAGCACGGGCATCGTCTCGCCGGAGGACGACTCGACCCACTCGCCGCCGACGTAGTTCTTGTACTCGGTGATCGCCACGCTCATGCTCGCCTCCGCATCGAGGGATCTCGCGCGAGCCTAGCTCGCGGCTGCGACGCTAGTCCACCCCGTGCGTCGTGATCGTCTGCGGCGCGATCCTCACGAGCACGCGCTGCTCGCCCTCGGGGAGGTCGTACCGCTCGCGGCCGAAGTAGACACCCGCCTGATGGTGCATGTGCGCCTCGGCCCCCTCGGTTGTGATCTCCGCGACCTCGCCCTCGATCCCGACCCATGTGTACGCGTCGTCGCGCTGGAGAACGAGCAGCGAGACGCGCCGATCCTCCTGCAGGAGGCCGAGCTTCGCCCGCGTCGTCGTCAGGTTCACCAGCACATGCTCGCCGTCCCAGTCCACCCAGACCACCGATTGGTGCACGGAGCCGTCACCGCGGAGAGCGGCCACGATCCCGAAGTTGGGCGCCTGGAGGAATCGCCCTTGGCCCTCGGTCAGTTTCGTCATCGGCGCTCCTTCGCGTAGGGTCGTCGGAGTGGACGTGCTGCTCCTCGTAGGAACGCGCAAGGGCCTCTTCCTCATCCGCGGCAGCGGAAACGAATGGCGGGTCGAGGAGCCGCTCCTGCCGGGCTGGCACATCAACCACGCCGTGCTCGACCCGCGCGACAGCTCGCTCTACGCCTGCACGAACAGCTGGGTCTACGGCGGCGCCGTTCATCGCTCGACCGACCGCGGCGAGACGTGGGAGCGCTCCGAGGAGCTCGGGCTTCCCGAGGAGAGCGGCCTGAAGCTCGCCTCGACCTGGCATCTCGAGCCCGGGCATCCCTCGCAGCCGGGAACGCTCTGGCTCGGCGGCGAGCCCGGCGTACTCTTCCGCTCGGACGACTCCGGCGCGACGTGGGCGGCGAACGAGGCGCTGCTCGGCCACGAGACGCGCGAGCGCTGGGCGCCCGGCGCCGGCGGGCTCGTCTGTCACTCGATCGCGCTCGACCCAGGGAACGCCGAGCGCCTCTGGATCGGGATCTCCGCGGCAGGCGTCTTCCGCAGCGAGGACGGAGGCGGCTCGTGGCAGCCCGCGAACGTCGGTACCGAGGCCTGCTTCATGCCGGACGATCCGTTTCCCGAGGTCGGTCAATGCGTGCACAAGGTGCTTTCCCATCCGGCCCGGCCCGAGCGGCTCTGGCAGCAGAACCACTGCGGCGTCTACCGCTCCGACGACGGCGGCACGAGCTGGGAGCGGCTCGACGAGAATGGCCTTCCGTCGCGCTTCGGCTTCGGGCTCGCGCTCGATCCCGGCGACCCGGACGTCGCCTACGTGATCCCGGAGGAAGGCCCCGAGAACCGGGTCACGAGCGACGGGCGGCTCGGGATCTACCGAACGAGCGACGCGGGCGCGAGCTGGACTCCGACGGTCGCCGTCGATCCGGCCTGGGCGGCCGTGCTCCGCGAGGGGATGAGCTTCGACACAGACGGAGGCGTCTACGCCGGCACGCAGAGCGGCTTCGTCTACGCGCTACGCGGCGGGCAGGTGACGGAGGCGGCGCGGCACCTGCCGCCCATCCTCTCCGTCGAAGCCGCCGAGTGGCAGTAGTCCTTCTCCCTGGGCTGCTCGCGACGGAGGCCGGCGGCCAGAAGCGATTCGAGCTCGAGGCGGAGACGGTCGGGGCGGCTCTCCGCGCGCTCCCGGTCGCGAACCTGCTCCTCGACGAGGCCGGAAGCGTGCGACCGCTCGTCCACGTCTACGTCGACGGGGAGCGAGAGCGCGACCTGGCTGCACCTCTGGCGCCAGCGGCGTCGATCCGGATCGTCGCCGCAATCGCCGGCGGCGCGCGGTAGCTGCCGATGCCGCAGCCCGTCCTCAGAGTTCCCGATCGAAGAGACGCTTTGCGGACGAGCCTCCGTCAGCGCTGACGCAGCGTCAGGGCCGATGCAAAGCCGCGGCGTGCGCCGTCCGGAACCCTCTGGTTAGCTCTTCGCGACCTCCGTCGGGATGCCCGTGATCTCGCCGGAGGCGATCTTCTCGCTGATCGCCTCGACGGCGTCGAGATCGGCCTGCGGCACCTCCGTGCTCACCTTGCCGAGGCCGACGCCGTTCTCCTTCAGCCCGAAGGTCGCGTTCTTGCCGCCCTCCCAGGTCCCATCCTGGATCGACTGGATAGTCAGGAAGACGGCCGAATCGACGCCCTTCTTCGCGCTCGTCAGGATGTGCTTGCCGAGCGAGGATTGGTCGGCGTCGACGCCGATCCCCCAGCGGTCGCGCTCTCCGGCCGCGTTCAGCGCGCCGAGCCCGCAGCCGCCGGCGACCTGGAAGACCACTCCCGAGCCGTCGGCGATCTGGTTGAGGGCGAGCTCCTTGCACTTCGCCTGGTCGTCCCAGTCCTGCGAGTAGCCGAGCACGGTCTTGATCCCCGGCTCCGCCTCGCGCGCGCCGGCGAAATAGCCCGCGATGAAGCGATCGACGGGCGGCTCCTTCATCCCTCCGACCGCGCTGATCACATCCGCGCCGTCGCGCCGCTTCTCCTGCAGTGCCGCCAGGTAGCCGACGAGATACCCGACCTCCTCCTCGCGGAAGAGCAGACCCTGAACGTTTGCGGGCTTGCCGGGTACGAAGGCCTGGTCGACGTCGATGATCGCGAACTTCGTCTCGGGGAACTTCTGCGCGACCTTGCCGATCGCGTCGCCCTGAGCGAAGCCGACTCCGATTACGAGGTCGTAGTCCTGGCGCGCGAGCGAGGTCATGTTCGGGATGTAGTCGGCGGACGAGGCGGACTCGATCACCCGGCCCTGAACCGCAAGCTCGGCCTGCGCGCGCTCGAGCCCCTTGAAGGCGAGCTCGTTGAAGCCGTTGTCGTCGAGCTGACCCTTGTCGACGATCAGGCCGACCTTGAGCGCCGAGGGCGGATCGCCGTCGGCGGCGCCGCTGTCGCCGTTGTCGTCGCCGCCGCCGCAGCCGGCGATCGCAAGTGACACGGCTGCGAGCAGAAGTGCCTGAGAAGTGAGACGCAGCATCGGGAAAGACCTTTCGGTAAGGTTTTAGACTGTGAGGCGGAAACCTGAGCCGGAGTCTAGCACAGCGCCTATCCAGGTCGTGCTCGCCGTCGTGCTCCAGGTCCGAGAGAACGCCTTGCAGACGCTCCTCTGGCAGCGCGCGCGCGAGCCGTTCGCGGCCGCCTGGGCGCTGCCCGGCGGCCTCCTCGCACCGGCCGAGACGCTGGACGAGTCGATCCGGCGCCATCTCGCCGCCAAGGTCGACGTCAGGGAGCTCGCCCATGCCGAGCAGCTCGGGACGTGGAGCGAGCCGGGCCGGAACCCGAGCCGCTGGGAGCTCGCGACCGCGTCGCTCGGACTCGTTCCCGCGGGCGTCGACCCGGAGCTCCCCGACGACACTGCGTGGCATCCGGTCGACCGCCTCCCAACGCTGGCGTTCGACCACGGGACGATCGTGCTTGCCGGACGCGAGCGACTTCGCGCCAAGCTCTCCTACACGAATGTCGGCTTCGCGCTGGCGCCCCCCACGTTCACGCTGCCCGAGCTCCGCGACCTCTACGTGGCCGCGCTCGGCCACGAGGTCTCGGCGACGAACTTGAAGCGAGTCCTGCTCCGCCGGGACGTGCTCGAGGCGACCGGCCGGCACCGCGATCCCGGACGCGCCGGCGGACGCCCGGCCGAGCTCTACCGCTTTCGCGCGACGAGCCTCGAGGTCACGGATCCGTTCGCCGCGCTGAGACCTCCGGTCTGAGCGTCACGCGACCGCCTCGACAACTGGGGTGGTCGTCGGCGAGTAGGCAGGTAATCGGGCGCGGAGCTCATGGTGGGTCTGACGACGGGCTCGCGAGCGCCGGCGTTGCGCGGCTCGCACACGCTGTGGCGCCGACTGTCGTACGATCGGCGGGTCGAAGAAGAGAAATGGGAGCCTGGTGCGAATGGATCTGCGGCCGTTCCACCCCGTCCCTTGCTGCACAACGCGTGCAACGGGATCATAGAGCGGTGAGTGCCCGTCGGGGCAAGCCCGCTTTCGACGACGCGCACCTGGCGACGTTCGGGCGGCTGACCCGAGGCGCGCTCCACTCGCGGGAGCGCGCGAGATCCGGCTCGGCCCGGTGACAGGATGAGGAGCGGACTGAGGATCCTGGTCGTGGACGACGACGAGCTCGTCCGCAGCCTGACGGTACGGGTGCTCGAGCGAGCCGGCTACAGCGTCGTCTCGGCAGCCTCCGCAGCTCGCGCGCTCAAGCTCGTGGGGCGCGATTCGATCGACCTGGTCGTCAGTGACGTCGTCATGCCGGGCCTCACGGGCGTCGACCTCCTGACCGAGCTCCGTCGCCGCACGCCTGATCTGCCGGTGCTCCTGATGACCGGCGGCTCGTCCGAGCCGGAGCGAACGGCGAAGGCGCTCGAGCTCGGCGCCCGCGCGATCGTCTCCAAGCCGTACACCCACGCCGAGCTCCGCGACGCGGTCGAGACCGCTCTGGCCTAGACGAGGAGTCTCGCCAGCCCGGCCGCCGCCCCCGCGACGACGAGCACGACGATCAAAGGCGCGCGCAGCCAGACGGCGACCCCGCCTACGGCCACGCCGAGCAACCGGGGGCCGTCGAGGACGAGCTCTCGATCGCCGCCGACGAGCTGGGTGACGACGAGCGCCGCAAGCATCGCCGGCGCCAGCACCTCGACGAGACCCACCGCCCGCCGCGGCAGCTCGCGGCGCCCGAGAAAGACCGGCCCCGCGGCCTTGAACAGCACAGTCGCCGCGCCGACCGCGACGACAACGATCCAGCCGGCGCTCAGCTTCGCAGTCCGATCAGACACGCGAGCGCCGCCACCACGAGCGGAACGCCGGGCGGCGCCACTGGGATCAGCGCCAGCGTGATCGCCGCCGCCACCACAGCCGCCGCGAGCGAGCGACGCGCGCGAACGTACGGAGCGAGCAGGGCGAGGAAGAGCGCCGGGAACGCGGCGTCGAGCCCGATCGCCTCCGGGTCGAGCAGATCCCCGACGAGCGTCCCGGCCGCCGTGCCGGCGACCCAGAGGACATAGAAAAGGAGGCCCGCTCCGACGAGGACGGCGTACTCGAAACGCCCGCTTCGTCCCGCGAGCGCCCAGGACTCGTCCACGATCAGCTGCGACTCGAAGAGCCGACGGCGTCGCGAGCCGGGGAAGATCGAGGCGACCGCGACGCTGAGCGGGACGTAGCGCGCGTTCAGGAGCACGGCGGCGACGATCGCCGCCAACGCGCCGCCTCCGGTCTCGAGCACCGACGCGGCTGCGAACTGGGCCGAGCCGGCGAACGTCGTCGCCGACATCAGCACCGCGGCCGCCCAGCTCATCCCCGCATCGGCCGCGAGCAAGCCGAACGACGCGCAGAAGAGGAGCGGCCCGGGCGCCAGCGGAAGGGCGGCGAGCACGCCGTCGCGGAGGCGACCGGACATCCTTCGACGCTACAGAAGCGGGGGGGGGGGGAGGGAGGGACACACAC